>CAZFXH010000094.1:0-1514 GCA_964522905.1 uncultured Anaerolineaceae bacterium | reverse complement strand
GGGTGCTGGTGCCGTCGTGACCCGCACCGTGCCCGGGCATGCGCTCGTCGCCGGGAGCCCCGCGAAGCGGATCGGCTGGGTGTGCGCCTGTGGCGACCGGCTGATGGATTCGGAGGGTCATCCGGCGCCGGCGGAGATCGGCCGGTACACGACCGACCCCGAGCTCACCTGCGCACGTTGCGGGCGGCGCTATGCCTACGAACGGACCGGCGACACGCTGCGCGAGGCCAAGGCGTGATCCCGGTCGCCCGCCCGGACATCGACGAGGCCGAGATCGCGGCCGTCACGGAAGTCCTCCGCAGCGGGATGCTCGCCGGCGGCAAGCGCGTCATAGAGCTCGAAGCGCGATGGGCGGAGTTCATCGGCGTCCGCCACGCGATCGCGGTGAGCAACGGGACCGTCGCCGAGATGTGCATCTTCGCGGGCATGGGCCTGGGACCCGGCGACGAGGTCATCACCGTCGGGCACACGTTCAACGCGACGGTCTCCTCGATCCTGTACACGGGCGCCACGCCGGTGTTCGTGGACATCGACCCCGAGACCTACGACATCGACCCCGACCGCGTGGCCGCGGCCATCACGCCCCGGACGAAGGCCATCTGCCCGGTCCACTTGTTCGGCCTGCCGGCCGACATGGATCCGCTCGTCGAGCTGGCCGAACGCCACGGCCTCGCCCTCGTCGAGGACGCCTGCCAGGCGCACGGCGCGCAGTACCGCGGGCGGCGCGTCGGGAGCTTCGGGCACGGCGCGTTCAGCCTGTACGGCACCAAGAACATGACGACGGGCGAGGGCGGCCTCATCACGACCGACAACGATGCCCTGGCCGACTGGATCCGGCTCTACCGCAACCAGGGCATGCGCGAGCGCTACCGCCACGAGATGCTGGGCTACAACTTCCGGCTGACCGACATCGCCGCGGCGATCGGCCTGTGCCAGCTCGACAAGCTTGAGCGGAACACGACCCGCCGCCAGAGCATCGCGAAGCGGTACGACGACGCCTTCGCCGACGTCCCGGTAGTCGTGCCCAGCGTGCCCGCGGACCGGACGCACGTCTACCACCAGTACACGCTGGACGTGGGGCCGGCGCGCGACGCGATCGTCGCCGACCTCGCCACGGCCGGCGTCTCGACCGGCATCTACTACCCGATCCCCGTCCATCGCCAGCCGTACGTGCTGGCCCTCGGGATCCAGGCGGACCTGCCGGTCACGGATCGGGCCGCCGCCCGGAGCCTCTCGCTGCCGATGTTCCCTGGTCTGACCGATGACGACCAGGCGACCGTCATCGATGCGGTCCGCGCCGTGGTCGGGCGGCACGCGGCCACCGCCGAGCGATGAGCGGCTGGCAGCCGATCGGGGAGCGCCCGGCGCGCGTCGGGTTGATCGGACTCGGGGCGATGGGCCGCAATCACCTGCGGCTGCTCAGCGCCCGCGAGGATGTGGAGTTCGTGGCGATCTCCGATCCGCTCCCCGAGGTCCTCGAGGCGGCCCGCGCGACCACAGAGGCCAAGGGATAC
>CAZFXH010000093.1:0-5865 GCA_964522905.1 uncultured Anaerolineaceae bacterium | reverse complement strand
GTCGATGTAGCCGAACGCCTCCTGCGTCGAATGGAGCGCCTCGATGAGTGCGTCCGGGCGATTACCGAGGCGGCGCATCCGGGTCTCGACGATGCGCCATCGTTGGTCGTCGCTGGGTGCTGTCGGCTTGGTTTGGGCGACCGGCATGGCCCTCTCCGGGCGAAGGCGAGGATGCGCCGCAGCGCGGCATCAGTGAGGCACAGACTACCTATTATGAGACGCTAGCACGAGCGCGCCGGCATCGTCACGGGCCGTTTGGCAGGGTAAAACGGCTCCGCTTGGACTTCGAAATCGCGCCGGACCCGGCGCATACTCGCAGCCCTCGGGTCTGAGCGCGACGGGTAGTCCGATCGTGCCACGGCCCGGCCAAGCGATTCCAGACGGAGCCCGACACGTGACCCAGCGGTACGAGTGCATCGACGGCAACGAGGCGGCGGCGCGCGTCGCCTATGCCCTCAGCGAGGTGATCGCCATCTACCCGATCACGCCGGCCTCGCCCATGGCGGAGCACTGCGACGATTGGTCGGCGGCGGACCGTCCCAACCTCTGGGGCAAGGTCCCCGACGTCGTCGAGATGCAATCCGAGGCCGGTGCCGCCGGGGCGCTCCACGGTGCCCTCCAGAAGGGCGCACTCGGGACGACGTTCACCGCGTCACAGGGCCTGCTGCTGATGGTCCCCAACATGTTCAAGATCGCTGGCGAGCTCACGCCGGCGGTCATCCACGTCGCGGCCCGGACGGTCGCGACCCACGCCCTCTCGATCTTTGGCGATCACAGCGACGTGATGCACGCGCGCACGACCGGCTGGGCGATGCTCGCAGCCGGTTCGGTCCAGGAGGCACACGACTTCGCGCTCGTGGCGCACGCGGCTACGCTGCGGGCGAGGGTGCCCTTCCTTCACTTCTTCGATGGCTTCCGAACCTCGCATGAGATCAACAAGATCGCGTTACTTGACGATGCGGACATCCGAGCGCTGGTTCATGACGAGGATGTCCTGGCCTTCCGCGGCCGAGGCATGACGCCTGACGCCCCCGTCGTCCGAGGCACTGCGCAGAACCCGGACGTGTTCTTCCAGGCACGCGAGGCGTCGAATCCGTTCCACCTGGCCGTTCCCGGCATCGTCCAGCAGGTCATGGACGAGCTCGCGACCCGCACTGGCCGCCGATACGGATTGGTGGACTACCACGGCGCCCCCGACGCGGATCGCGTGATCATCGTGATGGGCTCGGCCAACGGAGCTACCGAGGAGACCGTCGACGCGCTCGTCGCCGCGGGCGAGCGGGTCGGCATGCTCCGGATCCGCCTGTTCCAGCCGTTTCCCGCCGATCAGATCGTCGCCGCCCTGCCAGCGAGCGTGCGGGCCATCGCGGTGCTCGATCGGACGAAGGAACCCGGGGCAGTCGGCGAACCCCTGTACCTCGGGGTGGTCGGAGCGCTCGCGGAGGCGATGGACGGTGACGCGCCGCCATTCGCCCGGATGCCGCGGGTGATCGGCGGACGGTATGGCCTCTCCTCCAAGGAGATGACGCCCGCGATGATCAAGCCGATCTTCGAGGAGCTCGCGGGAACACGGCCAAAGCGCCACTTCACCGTCGGCATCTACGACGATGTCACGCACCTGAGCCTGCCGATCGACACCGAGTTCCGGGTCCCCCGTTCAGCCGCCGAGATCCAGGCCGTGTTCTACGGCCTCGGCTCGGACGGGACCGTCGGCGCGAACAAGGCGTCGGTCAAGATCATCGGCGAGGGCACCGACCTGTTCACGCAGGGCTACTTCGTCTACGACTCCAAGAAGTCGGGCTCCGTCACGGTGTCGCACCTGCGCTTCGGGCCCGAGCCGATCCGGTCCACGTATCTCATCGAGGAAGCCGATTTCGTGGCCTGCCACCAGTTTGGGCTGCTCGACAAGATCAAGATCCTCGAATCCGCGAAACACGGGGCGACCTTCCTGCTCAACGCGCCCTACGGGCCGGATGACGTCTGGGACCACCTGCCGCAGCACGTGCAGGAGTTGATCGTCGACAAGGAGATCGATCTCTGGGTGATCGATGCACTTGCGGTCGCCCAGGAGGCCGAGATGGGCAGCCGCATCAACACCATCATGCAGCCGTGCTTCTTCCAGCTGGCACGGATCCTGCCAGCAGACGAGGCGATCACGAGGATCAAGGACTTCGTCAAGAAGACGTACGCCAAGCGAGGCGACGCGATCGTCCAGCGCAATTTCGCCGCTATCGACCGATCGCTGGCGCGACTCGCGCGCGTGACGCCCGGGCCACGCAACCGCGATTCCGCCCAGCCTCCCGCGGTTCTCGACGGTGTCCCGGATTTCGTTGCTCGCATCACCTCGCGACTCATCGCCGGTGAAGGCGACATGCTCCCAGTCAGCGCCCTCCCGGTCGATGGCACGTTCCCGACGGGTACGACCAAGTACGAGAAGCGGGCCATCGCACAGGAGATTCCGATCTGGGATCCGTCGATCTGCATCGACTGCGGCAAGTGCGCGATGGTCTGCCCGCATGCGACCATCCGGATGAAGGTCTTCCCCACCTCGGCAGTCGAGACTGCGCCGGCCGATTTCCTGCACAAGGAATTCCGCTCACGGGAACTCCTCGACCATCGCCTGACCATCCAGGTGGCTCCGGACGACTGCACGGGCTGTGGAGTCTGCGTCGATGTCTGTCCCGCGAAGAGCAAGACGGACACCAGCCACAAGGCGATCAACATGGAGCCTGTCGCCGAGCACCGAGACGTCGAGCGGCCGCGCTGGGACTTCTTCCAGTCCATCGCACCGCTCGATCGCAGCCTGATCCCGGTCGACTCCGTCAAGGGATCCCAGGTGCTCGAGCCGCTGTTCGAGTTCTCGGGGGCATGCGGTGGCTGTGGCGAGACGCCCTACATCCGCCTTGTGAGCCAGCTCTTCGGCGATCGGATGATCGTGGCGAACGCCACGGGCTGTTCGTCGATCTACGGCGCCAACCTGCCGACCACCCCCTGGACGGTCAACGCGGCGGGACGGGGGCCGGCCTGGAACAATTCGCTCTTCGAGGACAACGCAGAATTCGGCCTGGGCATGCGACTCGCGCTCGACGCACAGACCGATCACGCCCGCGTGCTCCTGTCGCGCCTCGCCCTGCAGCTCGGCCCGGATGTCGTCGACGGACTGCTGGGGGCCGCTCAGGAAACCGAGATCGATATCGGACTGCAGCGCGAGCGGGTGGCCCAGCTGCGCGACGCGCTCGCGCGGATCGACGGTCCCGGGGCGTCGGATGCCCGACACCTGCTGGCACTGGCCGGCGACCTCGTCCGAAAGGGGGTCTGGATCATCGGCGGCGACGGCTGGGCGTATGACATCGGCTTCGGCGGCCTGGATCAGGTCCTTTCATCCGGTCGGAACGTCAACATCCTCGTGCTCGATACCGAGGTCTACTCGAACACGGGGGGGCAGGCCTCGAAGGCGACGCCGCGCGGGGCCGTGGCCAAGTTCGCGGCCGCAGGCAAGGGCACGGCCAAGAAGGATCTTGGGGCGATCGCGCGTTCCTATGGCAATGTCTTCGTTGCCCAGGTGTCGATGGGCGCCAACGATCTCCAGACGACCAAGGCACTCCTCGAGGCCGATGCCTGGCCCGGACCCTCGCTCGTGATCGCGTACAGCACCTGCATCGCGCACGGGATCGACATGTCCAAGTCGATGACCCACCAGAAGGATGCGGTCAAGAGCGGCTACTGGCCGCTGTACCGATTCCGGCCCTCCGAGATCGAGGGGGGCAAGCCCTTCAAGCTCGACTCGAACGCCCCGTCGATCCCGATCGCCGACTTCGTCGCGACCGAGACACGCTTCGCCGTCCTGCAGCGGACGCATCCGGAACGAGCGGCCGAGTTGGCGGCGCTCGCCCAGGCAGACGCCGACGAGCGCTGGCGGTACTACGAACAGCTGGCCGGTATCGAACGGACCGTCCCCCATGTCCATCGCCCAGACCCGGACGTCGTGCCCGAGGTCGAGAGCGACGCCGGGTATCGGTATGAGAACGAGGAGAACCCGGCATGACCGTGGACCTGGCCACGCGGTACCTGGGGCTGGAGCTCCGCTCGCCGATCGTCGCATCCGCGGCGCCGCACAACGCGGATCCGGTGATGGCCGGGCTCCTCGAGCGCGCCGGCGTCGCTGCCATCGTGCTCCCATCGCTGTTCGAGGAGGAGATCCTGGGTGAGGAGATCGAGCTCAGCCGCTCGCTCGAACAAGGTACGGAGCATTTCGCCGAGGCCCTCGACTATTTCCCGAGCGTCGAGGGGTTCATCGGCGCCGCCGACCGCTACGTCGCCGCGCTCGAGCGCATCAAGTCCAAGGCAGGCGTGCCGATCATCGCGAGCCTGAACGCCAGTACGTCCGGCGGATGGGTGCATCACGCGCGCCGCATCGAAGCCGCTGGCGCCGATGCCATCGAGCTGAACCTCTATCACCTGGCCGCCGACCCGCTCCGAACAGCCGCAGATATGGAGGAGGCCGATCTGGAACTGATCGCCGCCGTCCGTGCGTCGGTCGCCATCCCGCTGGCGGTCAAGCTCAGTCCGTACTACTCGGCGTTCGCGAACTTCGCCGCGGAGGCGGTCCGCGCGGGCGCCGACGGGCTCGTCCTGTTCAACCGCTTCTATCAGCCGGACCTCGACCTCGATGCGCTCGAGGTCGTGCCACGGCTCGAGTTGAGCCATTCCTGGGAGATGCGGCTACCAGCGCGCTGGATCGCGATCCTGCGACCGCAGCTCGGACCGCGTATCTCGCTCGCGGCGACATCGGGCGTCCAGGCCGGGAGCGACGTGCTCAAGGGACTCATGGTCGGCGCCGATGTCGTGATGATGACCTCGGCCTTGCTGCGCCACGGTCCCGAGCACGTCGCCTCGGTCGAAGCCGAGCTACGGGCGTGGATGGTCGAGCGCGAGTACGAGTCGGTCGCGCAGATGCGCGGCAGTGCGAGCCAGGCGAACGTCGAGGATCCGTCCGCGTTCGAACGCGCCAACTACATGACGACGCTTCGCTCGTGGGTGGCGCGATGACGGGCGAACGATCGAGGGGCTGGCTTGTCCGTCCTCGTATGCTGGGCCTATGTGCGTAGCCTATCCGGGCCTGGTCCTCGAGATCACAGGCGACATGGCCCTGCTCGCGATCGACCGCCGGACCTTGCGAGCATCGACGATGCTCGTCCCTGAAACGGCGGTCGGTGACTGGGTCGTCGTCGCGGCCGGCGCCATCCTCCGGATCGTCGATCCCGATGAGGCAATGGAGATCCGCGAGATGCTTGACGAGGCGCTGCGAGATGAGCCGAGCATGGAGCAAGTGAGCGCCGCCAAGCAGGAGGCTTGACAGAACGATGACCGGAATACGTCCCATTCGCAGGGCCGAGCGCGGTGTCCTGCTTGCCCTTGGCACAGCCGCGATCAGTGGCCTCGCCATCTACCTCAACGCGTTCGGGGTCAAGCTCGTTTCGGACGCCGCGGTCTACACCACTGCGAAGAACGGCGTTGCCGCGCTCATCCTGGTGGGCCTCGCCCTGGCGATCGGCGCGGGCCGCGAGGCGCGCGTCCTCGATCGACGGCGCCGGCTCGGCCTGGTCGCGATCGCGGTCATCGGTGGCAGCATCCCGTTCGTGCTCTTCTTCTCCGGGCTGGCGATGGCCACCGCGCCGACCGCCGCGTTCATCCACAAGACCATGTTCGTCTGGGTCGCCGTCCTGGCGGTGCCGCTCCTGGGCGAACGAATAGGGATCATCCAGATCGCGGCACTGGGGGTCCTGCTCGCCGGGCTGGTCCTGGTCGCACCGCCGACCGGCATGGGCTGGGGCGTCGGCGAGACCATGATCGCGGCGGCGACGC
>CAZFXH010000092.1:0-3630 GCA_964522905.1 uncultured Anaerolineaceae bacterium | reverse complement strand
ATGGGCTTCAGCGCTGTCACGGCCGGAGTTCCTCCAATCCAAGTGCGACCACTCCCTGAGGTTCCATCTTGGCCGGACGAGCCGCCGTCGTCCGATCCGGGGGATTCGGCTCCGATCGGCGGACGGCGAGAAGGCGGCGGCACGCCCGGCGACCGAATGCGAGGCGCGGGGGGCCCGGAATCGACCGATGCTGCCTCGAATCGACCGAATCGAGTGACGACCGATCGTATCCCGCGGCCCGAGGCTAACCCTCGAGAGGCCGGCGCGCCGGCTGGCCTCCGAGATGCAGATCAGTGTGGAGGAACGGTCTGATGCGACTCGGGGAGGTGCAGCACAGCCTGCAGTCGCCGCACGAGGCCGAGCGCAAGAGGCGCTTCGCGCGCCGCGGGTTCGTCGCCGGCATCGCCGCCTTCTCCGCGCTGGTGGCAATGGTGCAGACGAAGCAGGGCGAATCGATCGACCGGGCGATCACAGCACGGGTCCAGGAGAACAAGGACCCGCGGATCGAGCGGGCGATGACCCTTGTCTCCTGGTTCGGCTTCCCGCCGCAGAGCCGCGTGTTGCCCCTGACGTACGCTGCCGTCCTCTGGATCGCGCGCTTCAGACTCGAGGCGATCTTCCAGCTGGCGGCCTCAGGCAGCGGCGTCCTGGCGACGATCGTCAAGTGGTTCATGCGGCGACCACGCCCGGTCGCGGGCAAGGACCTTCGGGTCGTCGCCGCGCCACTCGAGGGTTCGAGCCTTCCGAGTGGGCACGTCCTGACGTACATGGGCGTCTACGGCTGGATGGCCATCATGGCCGACCGCCTGATCAAGCCGGTGCTGCCGCGACGACTCGCCGTGGCGGCGCTGACGACCCTCATCGCGGCGGTCGGCGCGAGTCGGGTCTATCTCGGACACCATTGGCCGAGCGACGTGTTCGCTTCGTACCTCCTGGGCTCGAGCTATCTCGCGGCCCTGCTCGTCGCCTATCGTCGCCTCCGAGCTTGGAGGGTGCTCCATTGACCGCGCAACCGGCGCAACCGCCGAGGACGGGCGAGCGACGCATTCGGGTCCTGTGGAATCCCACGGCCGGACGCAAAGGCGGCGTCCCGACGAATCATTCGTCCCACGCGATGCTGCTCGAGCTGATGTCTCGCCACGGTCTGGGCGATGAGTTGATCGGGCCAGGCTCAGAGCAGGAGGCCGTCGAGGCAGCCAGGGACGCCGTAGATCAGGGTTACGACGTCGTCGTCGCGGCCGGTGGCGACGGGACGATCGGGCTCATTGGGCGACAGCTGATGGGCACGCGCACCGCGCTGGGGATCCTGCCGCTGGGCAGCGTCATGAACATCCCGCGCATGCTGGGCCTGCCGCGCGACCCGGAGGAGGCGGCGCAGATCCTCGCGGACGGCCACATGCGTACGATCGACGTCGGGCAGGTCGGCGACCGCATCTTCTACGAGGCGGGCTCGGTCGGGATGCACGCCGCCGCGACGCGGGAGATGCCCTTGGTCGACAAGGGCGACTACGGGGCGATCGTCCGGTCCATCGTGGCAGCGTTCCGCTATCGACCCTCCGAGATGAGCATCGAGCTGGACGGCGATCGCGCGATCTCAGCTAATGCAGTCGGCGTCGTGGTCGCCAATGGCCCCTACATGGGCCCGGGGCTTGCCGTCGCACCCGAGGCATTGCTCGACGACGGGCTGTTCGACGTGCGCGTCTTCCTGCACTACACGATGGCCGAGCTGGTCCGCTACGTCGCGAGCATCGCCTTCGGTCGCCGCGCGCCCGAACGGCGCTCCCTGACCGAGCGGGCAAGCCGAGTCCGCATCACGAGCGGACGACCGCTCCCAGTGCGCGCTGACGCTCAGGACCTGGGAACGACCCCGGTCGTCTTCGACATCCGGCCGAGAGTCCTTACGGTCGTCGCTCCGGACCGATCATCGTCACCGAGCGGGTCGGGACCGTTCGGGCATCGCGTCCGCGTCCCCGGCCGTGGCTCTGGAGGGCGCGTTTCGGAGCGGCCGTAGGGCGCCGACGCAGCAGCGACCGCCAAACGTGAGTGCCCAGGAGCGGGCTCAGGCGCCCGGGCGGACGGCAACCCCGATGGAAGCTTGAGATCGTGACCGATTGCCCGGCGAGTTCAAACGGTGGCTCCAGACTGCAAACGACCCGTACCGCCACAGCGAGCGGGTATCCCGACACCGAACCACCCCCGGGCCTCCACCCGGTCACCACCTCACCCAGCTCGCCAGCGTCCGCGGATCCAGAGCGTCGCCCCGCGCGGCCGGACGGTTTGGCCGGCCACGTCGACGAACGCCGCCGCAACGGCCTCGAACTCCACCTCGTCCCGGAGCCGGCGGGTGAATGCCTCGACCGTCCGCTCGGCGTCATATCGAGAGCGATAGAAGCGCCGGTCGATCGACCTCCGCACCCGTCGGTGCACCGGGCCGAACAGGGCGGCCGTGGCAAGGGTGGAGACGGCGACCGGGATCGTACCTCCGGACAGCATCCCGCTGAGAACCGCCTGGAGGGCGAGGACGAGCCCGACGTACACCGAGCCGAGGACCGCGACCACCACGGCGTACACGAGGGTCCGCCGGATGACGATGTCGATGTCGTACAGCCGGTAGCGCAAGATGGCGATGCCCGCCGCGATCGGCAGCCCGGCGAACGACACGAGCGCGAGCAACCACGACCACGGCGCCTGGGTGACGAAGGCGATGCCGATCGCAGCGACGAACACCGCAAGCGGCAACAGCAGCCACTTGAGCTGCTGGCGTTCGGTGCCGGCGGACCGACGCATGCGGAGCAGCGTCACGATCATCGCCGACAGACCCGGCAGCGTGAACGAGGCGAGGCCCACCGCAGGCGACCCGGCGATCGCCGAGGCAACGTCCCCCGCCGTCCCGGGCAGCCCGAACGGGTTGTCGAACTGCCACTCGCCGGACTCGAGGAGACCCGGCGCCAGGGCGGTCGCGGCGATCGTCAGGATCGGCAGGCCGAAGACGGGCGTCAGGATGATCCGCGCGGCGCGACCCGGCAGCCGCCCGTCGGGAAACAGCACGATGGCGAGCGGCAGGGCAACCATTGGCCCGACCGTCCACGACCAGGCCGACACCCATGCGACCATCTGGGGCACCGGCAGATCCCAGCCCGTGACGACGACCCGGTCCACGTACTCGGTCGCGGCCGTCGCGGACGCCATCGACAGCGACGTCACCAGGAACAGCCATGCGACCGGATTTCTCGGCCGACGGCCGACGATGGCGACGCCGACCACCGCGAACACGCCGATGATCGATCCGACGGCCAGGAAGTCGATGAGCGACGGCCGGTTGGGGATCAGCTCCGTGCCGGGCATCAGCAACGACGCGAGGGATCCGGCCAGCATCAGGCCGGCGACGACGAGCAGGACGCGGGCGAGCAGCAGGGGACGACCGGCGGCTTTCGGTGGCATCACGGGCGAGCGTGGCGCAGACACGTTCCGTAAACGTTACGACGCGAGGGACGGCCGGGCCTCGTCTTAGGCCGCCCGGCTGCGGCCCTCCTCGCGCTCGACGTTGCGCAGCCGGAGGCAGTCCTCGATGCGCAGCCAGCGGAACAGGCCCTGGTCCGAGGCAGGGAACCGGTCCGCCACGGTCGCCAG
>CAZFXH010000091.1:0-7693 GCA_964522905.1 uncultured Anaerolineaceae bacterium | reverse complement strand
TGGATCTCCTGCCCGAGGATCGGGAAGTCAGCGCGGAGGGCGGCGGGGTCCAGGGGTGTGGACGGCGGCGTGGCGGGGACGGTTGGCGAGGTCTCGACGGCCATCGGCAGCGGCCCGCCTCAGCGGGCGGCCTCCACGGGCTCACGCTCGGTGCTGGCGTCAGGATCGAGCTCGGGGCCCTTCGGCACGAGCAGGGCGTGATCGGGGACGTCGATCGCCAACCCGGCCTCGCGCAGGATCGGGCCGTAGCCCTCTTCCTCGAGGCGCACGGCGAGGTCCTTACGGCCGCTCTTGACGATGCGGCCCTCGGCCAGGACGTGGACGTAGTCCGGCTTGATGTAGTTGAGCAGCCGCTGGTAGTGCGTGATCAGGAGCACGCCAAGGTCCGGGTTGAGCATCGAGTTGACGCCCTCGGCGACGATTCGCAGCGCATCGATGTCGAGCCCGGAGTCCGTCTCGTCGAGGATCGCCATCTCGGGCTCGAGGACGGCCATCTGGAGCATCTCGAGGCGCTTCTTCTCGCCGCCCGAAAACCCCTCGTTGACGTAGCGGGTGGCGAAGCCCTCATCCATTCGCAGCATCTTCATCTTCTCGCGCATCTTGTTGCGGAAGTCGCGCATGGAGACCCCGCCCTTGACGGCGTCTGTGGGATCGATGTCCGGGTTCTTGTCGATGCCCTGCAGCTTTGCGTTGAGCGCGCTCCGGATGAAGGACGCCACGCTCAGGCCGGGGATCGCGGTGGGGTACTGGAACGCCAGGAACAGGCCGAGCCGGGACCGCTTGTCGGGCGAGAGCTTGAGGAGGTCGCGGCCCTTCCACAGCACCTCGCCGCTCTTGACGAGGTACGCCGGGTGGCCCATCAACGCGTAGGCGAGCGTCGTCTTGCCCGAGCCGTTGGGGCCCATGAGGGCGTGGACCTCGCCCTTTGCGACGGTCAGGTCGATGCCCTGGAGGATGTCCTGGTCGGGCTTGGCGGCGGGCGCGACCCGAAGGTCGCGGATGACGAGGTCGTTGTCGGTGGGCTTGGTCTGGTCGGTCACGGTGCGCTCAGGGCTCCTTCGGGTCGGGGGGCGTCAGCGACGTCGGTGGCGGCGGGGGCGGCGACCGCGCGCTCGGGCGCGAGATCGGCCAGCGTCATCGATTCGAGGGTCGAGGTGATGGCGTCGCGGACCTTGACCCACAGCAGGTTCACGGTGCAGTGCGAGGACCGGTCGCAGACGAGCGCGTGCTCGGCATCCTCGGTGGCGCAGAACATCGGGGCGATCGGCCCTTCGAGGGCGCGCAGGACGGCGCTCATCGTGATCGCCTCCGGGGGGCGCGCGAGCTCGTACCCGCCGTGCGCGCCGCGGGTGCTGACCACGAGACCGGCCTCGCGGAGGCTGACGACCAGCTGCTCGAGGTAGGCGCGGGGCAGGTCCTCCTCGGCGGCGATCCCGGCGAGGCTGGCCGGGCCGGTGCCGTAGTGGCGGGCGAGCTGCACCATCAGGCGCACGCCGTATTCGCCCTTCGTGGAGAACGAGACGGCGCCGGAGCCGTGGTAGACCGGGCGCAGGACAGTGGTGGTGGTCGGAGTCAGGACAGGGACCTCGATATCCGAGTGATTTCGTCGGATATCGAGTCTAGGGCTGCCGGCGGAGAGCGTCAACGCACCGGGGCTTCGACGGGGTGGCGGGCTCGCAGGCGTCGCGCCAGTTCGGCGGCCTGCTCGTATCGCCCGAATGACGGCATGACGTAGGTGCCCGCCACGCGGTCGCCGACGGAGTCGAGCAGCTCTTCGGTGATGCGCAGGCCGATCTCGGCGCCGTGTTCGCCCGCCTCGCGAAGGACGGCTCGCGTCCCATCCGGGATCGTGATGCCCGGGACCTCGTTGTGGAGGAACTCGGCGTGGCGGGTCGACTGGAGCGGCAGCACGCCGAGCAGGAGCGGGATCGGGAAGCCGTCGGGGCCGAAGCGCTGGCGCGCCTCGTCGAACATGGCCTCGACCTGCTCGATCGAGTAGAGCGGCTGGGTCATGATCAGGTGGGCCCCGGCCGCGATCTTGCGCTCCAGTCGATCCCATTCCGTGACCGCGTCGGCCGCCGTCGGATCGAGCGCGCAGGCGATCGTGAAGCCGGCCTGCTGCCCGATCGGCGAGCCGCTGGCGTCCTCGCCTCGATTGAGGCGGGTGAGGATCTCGACCAGGCCGATCGAGTCGACGTCCCAGACCCCCGTCGCGCCGGGCAGGTCCCCGATCCGCGGCGGATCCCCGGTCAGGGCCAGGATGTCGCGAACCCCCAGGGCGTGCGCCCCGAGCAGCTCCGACTCGAGCGCCATGAGGTTGCGGTCTCGCGTCGTGACGTGGACGACGCACTCGAGCGCGAGGTCGTGCTGGATCCCGAACGCGACGGCCAGCGCGCCCATCCGGACCCTGGCCATCGCCGAGTCGCTGATGTTGACGGCGTCGACGCCGGCGGCCTGGAGGAGTCTGGCGGCCTCGATCGTGCGCTCGATGCGCACCGAGCGCGGCGGATCGATCTCGACCGAGATGACGTAGCGACCCTCCTCGAGTGCGCCGGCGAGACCGGTCGGTGGCGGCGGGCCATCGGTCGTCGCGGCGATCTCCGCCCGGATCGTGGAGATGGCGGGCGATGCGGGCGATGCTGCCGTCGCTGCCGTCGCGACCGCCCCGTCCCCCGCCCGCGCATCGATGGCGCGGTCCACCGCGGTGCGCATCGCCGCGGCGTGCTCCGGCGTGGTGCCACAACACCCGCCGACGATCGCCGCCCCGGCATCGAGCATGTCACCCACCATGCGCCCGAAGTACTCGGGGCCGGCCGCGTAGACGAACTGGCCCTCGACGCGCTGCGGAAGGCCGGCATTGGGGAGGATCGCCCGGCCGGGCGGGCCCATTGCCGCGAGCGCATCGAGACAGCCCACCGGGCCGGCGCCGCAGTTGACCCCGATGACGTCGAAGTCTGCGGCGGCCGCGAGCGCCGCGGCTGCGGGACCCGGCGCCATCCCGTCCGCGAGGGCGAGATCCTCGCCGAAGGTGAGCATGGCGACGATCGGCAGGTCGGCGGCGGCGGCGCGGGCCTCCTCGACCGCGATCGCCAGGTGATCGATGAGCGCGAACGTCTCGAACCAGAACAGGTCCGCCCCGCCCTCCAGCAGCCCGTCCACCGTCTCGCGGAAGGAGTCCCGAATCGCGCGCTCGTCGAGATGCAGGATCTCGCGCGACGGCGCGCCGAGCGGCCCGATCGAACCGGCCACCAGCACGTCCCGGCCCGTCACGTCACGGGCCTCGCGCGCGATCTGGGCGCCGCGCCGCGCGAACCGGCCCGCCTGGTCGCCCAGGCCGTACGGCGCGAGCCGGATGCGGTTCGCGCCGAAGGTGGAGGTCTCGATGATGTCCGCGCCCGCGGCCAGGTACTCGCGATGGATCGCCCCGATCAGCTCGGGGCGGGTCGCGACCAGCTCGTCCAGGACGGCGCGCTGCGGGATGCCGCGGCTGAACAGCAGCGTGCCCATCGCCCCATCGGCCAGCAACGGGCCGGCTGCCAGGCGGTCGCGAAAGCGGTCCCGGGCCCCCACCGCTAGGACTCGTCCGCCAGGTTCGGCGCGAGCCAGCGCTTCGCCTCGGCCACGGGCATGCCCTTGCGCCGGGCGTAGTCCTCGAGCTGGTCGTGTCCGATGCGCCCGAGCCCGAAATAGGCGCTGGCCGGGTTCCAGAAGTAGTAGCCCGAGACGGCGGCGCCAGGCCACATCGCGTACGACTCGGTGAGCCGGATGCCGGCTCGCTCCTCGGCCTCGAGCAGTTCGAACAGGGTCCCCTTCTCGGTGTGATCCGGACAGGCCGGGTAGCCGGGGGCGGGCCGAATGCCCTGATAGCGTTCCGCGATCAGGTCCGTGTTGGTGAGGGCCTCGTCGGGAGCGTAGCCCCACAGCTCGCGCCGGACCCGCTGGTGGAGCCGCTCGGCGAACGCCTCGGCCAGCCGATCGGCCAGCGCCTTCGCGAGGATCGACGAGTAGTCGTCGTTGGCCGCCTCGAACTCGGCGACGATCTCGTCGAGCCCGTGTCCGGTCGTGACGGCGAACGCACCGATGAAGTCGTCCACGCCCGTTTCGATCGGGGCAACGAAGTCGGCCAGGGCAACGTTCGGCCGCCCGTCGGGCTTGGCCATCTGCTGGCGCAGCGTGCGGAACGTAGCGAGCGGGTCACCGCGTTCCTCGTCCCGCCAGACCGCGATGTCGTCGTCGTTGACGGTGTTGGCCGGCCAGAAGCCCACGACGGCGCTCGCCTTGAGCCGTCCGTCCGCCACGATCCGTTCCAGGAGCGCGAGTGCGTCGCGGTGGAGGTCCCGCGCCGCCGCACCGAGCTTCGGGTCGTCGAGGATCGCCGGGTAGGCGCCCCGCAACTCCCACGTCGCGAAGAACGGCGTCCAGTCGATGAAGTCGACGAGCTCCGCGAGCGGGTAGTCCGGGAACGTCCGCGGCCCAAGGAACGTGGGTCGCGGCGGCTGGACGGCAGACCAGTCGACCGGCACGCGGTTGGCCCGTGCCTCGGCCACGGTCAGGCGCTTCTCCTTGGCGCGCTGACCCGCCCGGTCCCGGCGGACGGTCTCGTACTCGTCCCGGATCCCGGCCACGAACGCGTCGCGCCGATCGACCTGCACGAGCGAGCCCGCCACCCCGACCGCCCGCGACGCGTCCAGCACGTGGACGACCGGTCCCGAATACGCCGGCGCGATCTTCATCGCCGTGTGGGTGCGCGACGTTGTCGCCCCGCCGATGAGCAGCGGGATCTTGAACCCCTGGCGCTCCATCTCGGCGGCCACGTGGGTCATCTCGTCGAGCGACGGGGTGATCAGCCCGGACAGGCCGATGAGGTCCGCGTCGATCTCGATCGCCTTCTCCAGGATCCGTGCGGCCGGGACCATCACGCCAAGATCGACGACTTCGTAGTCGTTGCAGCCCAGGACCACGCCGACGATGTTCTTGCCGATGTCGTGGACGTCGCCCTTGACCGTCGCCGTGACGATCGTGCCTGTGCGCTTGCCCGTGCCCGCGCGCTCGGCCTCCAGGTACGGGATGAGCACGGCGACGGCCTTCTTCATGACCCGGGCGCTCTTGACGACCTGGGGCAGGAACATGCGCCCCGCGCCGAATAGGTCGCCGACGACGTTCATCCCGGCCATCAACGGGCCTTCGATCACGTCGAGCGGCCGAGCCGCCGCCAGGCGAGCCTCCTCGGTGTCGTCGACGATGTATGCATCGATGCCGGCGACGAGCGCGTGGGTCAGCCGCTCCTCCACCGGCTTCTCGCGCCAGGCGAGGTCCTCCGCCGCTCGCTCCATGCCGCTCTCGCCGGCGAAGCGCCCGGCCAGCTCCAGCAGCCGCTCGGTCGAGTCCGGCCGGCGGTTCAGGACGACGTCCTCGACCAGCTCGCGCAGCTCCGGCTCGATCTCGTCGTAGATGGGCAGGACGCCGGCATTCACGATGGCCATGTCGAGGCCCGCGGCGATGGCGTGGTAGAGGAAGACCGAGTGGATCGCCTCGCGCACACGGTCGTTGCCGCGGAACGCGAAGGACACGTTCGAGACGCCGCCCGACGTCCGCGACCCAGGGAACTCCCGCTTCAGGCGCCGGACGGCCTCGATGAAGGAGACGGCGTAGTCGTTGTGTTCCTCCATCCCCGTCGCGATGGCGAAGATGTTGGCGTCGAGGACGATGTCCTCCGGCGCGAATCCGACCACGTTCGTCAGCAGGTCGTATGCCCGTCGCAGGACCTCGACGCGCCGTTCAGGTGACTCCGCCTGGCCCCGTTCGTCGAAGGCCATGACGACGACGGCCGCACCGTAGCGCCGGCACAGGCGTGCCTGGCGCAGGAACTCGGCGTCACCCTCCTTGAGCGAGATCGAGTTGACGACGCCCTTGCCCTGGAGCTGCTGGAGGCCGGCTTCGATGACGGACCATTTCGAGCTGTCGACCATCACCGGCACGGTGGCGATGTCGGGCTCCGCGGCGATCCGCCTGAGGAAGCGGGTCATCGCCGCGACGCCGTCGAGCATCGCCTCGTCCATGTTGACGTCGATGAGCTGCGCGCCGTTCGAGACCTGCTCGCGGGCGACGTCGACGGCCTCGTCCTCGCGATCCTCAGCGATGAGCCGGGCGAACTTGCGCGAGCCCGTCACGTTCGTGCGTTCCCCGACGTTCACGAACGCGTTGCCCGGCGGCGGGATGACGAGCGGCTCCAGACCCGACAGGCGGGTCACGCCGGTCGCCTCCGGGATCGGGCGGGGCGGGAGACCGGCCACCGCCGCGGCGATCGCGGCAACGTGGTCCGGCGTGGACCCGCAACAGCTGCCCGCCACGTTCAGCAGGCCGTGCTGAGCCCACTCGCCGAGCGCCTCGGCCATCTCCTCGGGCGTCTCGTCGTAGCCCCCGAGGTCGTTGGGCAGGCCGGCGTTCGGGTAGGCCGAGACCGGCCGGTCGGCGACGCGCGAGAGGACATCGAGATGCTCGCGCAGCTGCTTCGGTCCCAGGGCGCAGTTCAGCCCGACGATCAGCGGATTCGCATGACGGATGCTGTGCCAGAACGCCTCGACAGTCTGGCCCGACAAGGTCCGGCCGGATGCGTCGACGATCGTCCCCGAGATGATCAACGGCAGCCGCTCGCCGAGCTCGTCGAACAGCGACTCGACCGCGAAGATGGCGGCCTTCGCGTTGAGCGTGTCGAAGATGGTCTCGATGAGGAGGATGTCGGCACCGCCCTCGACGAGCCCGCTGGCCGATTCGCGGTAGGCGGCCGCGAGTTCGTCCCAGGTGACGCTGCGGGCCGCGGGATCGGCCACGTCCGAGCTCATCGACGCGGTCCGGTTCGTCGGCCCGAGCGAACCGGCGACGAAGCGGGGGCGATCGGGCTCGGCGTGCTCGGCGGCGTCGGCGGCATCACGCGCGAGGCGGGCTGCCGCGACATTCATCTCGCGGACCGTGGCGGAGTCGAGGCCATAGTCGGCCTGGGCGATGCTCGTCGCGGTGAACGAGTTGGTCGAGAGGACGTCGGCGCCCGCGGCGAGGTAGGCCGTGTGGACCGCGGCGACCGCATCGGGCTGGGTCAGGCACAACAGGTCGCTGTCGCCGCGCAGGTCGCTGGGGTGGTCGCGGAACCGTTCGCCGCGGAAGGCGGCCTCATCGAAGGCATGCGCCTGGAGCATCGTGCCCATCGCGCCGTCGAGGACCAGGATCCGCTCGCCGAGCAGCTCAAGCAGGCGTGCCCGGCGTGTCGCGCGCGTGAACGGAGCGATGGTGCGGCCGGGAGCGCTGGCGGCGCTCATGTGAGCGAGAGCGTCCGATGGTTCAAGTTCCGTCTCCGGATACCGGAGCTTCGACGCAGGCCGGTGCCAAGGGTGCGGACTCGGACGCCCTGATCGGAACGAGGGTCTCCGGAAGGAGTGTCCCTTATCTCGCAGGAGGCACCTGCCCGGAATTGGCACCTTGCCGGCGTCGCGCCGGTAGGTTGTCGTGGCTTCGACGGGCCGGTCCCTCCGCCACTCTTGATAAAGCCCTCTTCGGTTGTGGCGCGATGATGGACCATCCGCGTCCGATCCGGCAACCGTTCGGGGTTCGGGGCTGCCCTGCCGGCCCGGACGCGGCCGTCGACCGGATCGAAACGATCGTCGGCTCGACGGCGTGGTCGCTCGAAGACGTACTCTCG
>CAZFXH010000090.1:0-3762 GCA_964522905.1 uncultured Anaerolineaceae bacterium | reverse complement strand
GTGGGCGTGTCCCGCGTCGCGACCAGCCTCGGCTGGCGCCCGCACGCCGAACAGATCGGCCAGACCGGCGTCCGGATCGCCCCGGACCTGTACATCGCCTGCGGGATCAGCGGGGCGATCCAGCACATCGTGGGATGCAAGGCGGCGAAGCGGATCCTCGTGATCAACAAGGACTCCGACGCCCCGATCTTCAGCCGTGCGACGTACGCCATCGTCGGTGATGTCCATGCAGTCGTTCCGGCGATCTCGGCCGAGATCCGTCGGACGCGCGGGGGATGACGGAGCGCCTCCCCGAGCACCCGGTCCGTCGCTGGTGTGACCTCGCCCGGTGGCTGACGGTCGCCGCGGTCGGCCTCGGCTGGCGTCCTAGGTACCGACACGCCCTTGTAAAGGCCGGACCTTCGCGGGCGGTACACTCGTTGGTGCGCGACGGCACCGGCAGCGAGGGATCGGCGGTAGCCGGCCACGGAAGGAGACGACCTCGATGGGTTTCATGAGCGGCGTGGTCACCGGCGTGGCGCTGGCGGCGGGAGCAGCGGCCTGGTACATGTCCCGCTCCGGCGAGCGTTTCCGTGACCAGTACCGGGTGGATCGAAAGCTCGGGGAGCTCGGCGACCAGCTGGAGGCCCGGACGCGCGACATCCAGACGTCGGTCAACGCGCAGATCAGGGACATGCGTGCCGAGGGCAGCGATGCTTCTGCTGCCGCCGACGCGAAGCTCGACGACGCGCAGGCCTCCGCAGCCGAGGCCGCGGCCGAGCTCGCGGCAGACGTCCACGCGAAGGCCGCGAAGGTCAAGAAGGCCGCCAAGGACGCTGCGGCGGACTAGCTCGGCTTGGATCCTGGGTCCGGCGCGTCCCGGTTGGGCTCCGCCCCGCGTGGACACCCCGGGTTCTCGCCATTTGCCCCGGGTTCTTGCCATCTGCCCCGGGTTCTCTTGCCATCTGCCCCGGGTTCTTGCCATTTGCTCGTGCAACCGGCACCTGACCAGCGCTTCACCAGCGCGGTCCCGTGGATCGGCCTCGATCAGCCCGAATCCTCGCCAAATGACCGGCCTGGCCGACATGTGGCAAGGAACATCCGCGCGATCGGACCCGCGGACCACTGATCGACGCGATTACTTGCCCCGTGCCGCTATGACAGGAATCTGGCAAGGACTGGTCACGGTTGGGCGGCGCCGTCGGCCTGCCCGTTCACCGACGGGCCCTCGTCGGCGCCACTCTTGCGCGGATGTGCGATGGTTCGCTCGGTTCGACCTCGACCCTACGAGGCCGGCCTTGCAGGAGAGCCAATGCGAAAACGGAAAGTCACGTACCCGCCGGCCAAGACCTCCAACCGACCCCCGCCCGCCACGGGCCTACCCACTGATCCGCCCTATGTGCGCCCCACCGTCGCTACGATCGATCTGACCGCCGGCAAGGGCCGAGCTGGTCTCGCCGTCGGCGGACGGGTACGCATCGCGGGCAACGGGCTGTACGCCGGCGAGATCGCCGTCATCGAGAAGCTCGGCACGGGCGGCGTCATCCCGTCCGCCATCGTCCGAACGGAAGCCGGCAAGACCCGCCAGGTCCGGACCATCGACCTTGAGCCGGTCGGAGCGGCCCAGAACACCGGGACCTGACCCGCTCGACCGAGGGCGACTCGCTGGGCGAGTCTACTGACGGAGCACCTTCGTCGCTCGTTCGCTCAGCGGGTGGATCGGCGCCCGAGGGCCCAGGGTCGACTCGTTCAGGTGCCGGATGACCCGCTCAACGGCCCATCTGGCGTCTGGGTGTGCGCTGTGCAAGGCTCGTCTGCCAGTAGACCCGCTGCGCGCAGAATCGGGCCGACGAATGGTGAGTGGCGCCTCACGGCCGGCGCCTCACGACGGGCTGGCGCCTCACGGCTGGCGCCTGGTCGGCCGTGACTTTCAGGTCTCGCGTAATCCCGCGGCGATGCGCGCCGCGCCGGCGAGGACGAGCTGCGCCAGCTCCGTCTCGGAACCCGCCGCCGGGAATCGGTACGACGGTCCGTGCACGTGGACCGCGGCGATCACCTCGCCCGATGCGTCGGCGATCGGGGCCGCGATCGACGAGATCCCGTCCTCGAACTCGTCCATCGCCCAGATGCAGCCCTGCCGGCGGACCTCGTGCAGCCGTTCGCGGACGGCATCGGCGCCGGTCAGCGTGTGGTCCGTGAAGCGTTCCATCGGCCGCTCGAGATAGCGCTCGATCGCTGCGGGTGTCCGGAAGGCCAGGAGCACCTGGCCGGACGACACCGCGTGCAGCGGGATCCGCGCGCCCGTCCAGTCGCGCACGAGCACCGGCTGCACCGTGTCCACCTGGTCGATGTAGTGAACGAGGTCGCCGTCCGGCATCGCGAGACCGGCGGCCTCCCCCGACGCCTCGGCCAGGTCGATCAGCATCGGGCGCGCGATGGCCGCCAGCGATCGCGCCAGGCTGAAGCCGGCGGCCAGCGTGATGAGCCTTGGTCCGAGCCGGTACGACGTGTCCCCGGGGACCTGCTCGACCGCGCCCTCGCCGACGAGCGTTGCCAGCACGCGCGCGGCCGTGGACTTGGGCAGGCCGGCTCGATCGGCGACCTCCGTCACGCCCAGTGGGCCGTCGCCGAGGCTGCCGAGCACATCGAACGCTCGCTTGACCGATTGGATGCTGGACATGGGCCCCTTCGTGGGCTAGATTCGGGATCGCGGCCGTTCCATCATACGGCACGGTTCCACGATGTGGAACCCCCAAGAGCCCGCAAACGACCACGAACGACCCGTCGCCCCACCCGGAGCACCACGATGACCGACGACCTCCAGGACATCGACCTCAACGCCCTCTCTGACGACGAACTCGTCGAGCAGATGCACAACGACCTCTACGACGGCATGAGGGAAGAGATCGTCGAGGGCACCAACATCCTGCTCCAGCGCGGGTTCACGGCCACGAAGGTCCTCGACGACGCGCTGGTCGCGGGCATGAAGATCGTCGGCATCGACTTTCGCGATGGCATCCTGTTCGTACCGGAGGTCCTGCTCGCCGCGAACGCGATGAAGGCGGGCATGGAGATCCTCCGCCCGCTCCTGGCCGAGACCGGGGCGGAGCCCGTCGGCAAGGTCGTCATCGGCACGGTCAAGGGCGATATCCACGACATCGGCAAGAACCTCGTCG
Organism: uncultured Anaerolineaceae bacterium; assembly: GCA_964522905.1. Lineage (GTDB taxonomy): Bacteria > Chloroflexota > Limnocylindria > Limnocylindrales > CSP1-4 > SPCO01. Next base: position 607 of record CAZFXH010000090.1, on the reverse strand, counting down.
GGATGATGCTCGAGGGGGCCGGATTCGAGGTCGTCGACCTTGGGATCAACACGGACGCCGAGAAGTTCATCGGCGCGCTCGAGCAGCACAAGCCGGACATCCTGGGCATGTCCGCGTTGCTCACGACGACCATGCCCTACATGAAGGTCGTCATCCAGACGCTCAAGGATCGCGGCCTGCGCGACGACTTCATCGTCCTCGTGGGCGGCGCGCCGCTCAACGAGGAGTTCGGGATGGCGGTCGGGGCGGACGCCTACTGTCGGGACGCCGGTGTCGCCGCCGAGACCGCGCGCCGCCTGATCGACGAGCGACGTGCCCGCATTCCTCGGGCCCGCGTCGGCGGGACCTCGGAGCGTCATGCCGCGCCAGCAGGGTGAGTCTGCGCAGCCGCGCGTCCTCATCGTCGGCTGTGGGGCGCTGGCCAACGAGCTCGTCGCACTGACCCGGCACCTGCCCAACGTCGACATCACCTGCCTGCCGGCGACCCTGCACAACCGGCCGGGCGGCATCCCCGCGGCCGTGCGCGACCGGATCCGCAAGCGTCGCGAGGGCTATGACCGCGTGTTCGTGGCGTACGCCGACTGCGGCACGGGCGGCCTGCTCGACC
>CAZFXH010000089.1:0-1799 GCA_964522905.1 uncultured Anaerolineaceae bacterium | reverse complement strand
GCTCGTCTCACTCGCCCATGACGTCGTCGTGGTCGTCGGCGCATTCGCCATCCTGGGCACCTTCTTCCACGTCGAGATCGATGCCCTGTTCGTGACCGCCATGCTCACGGTCATCGGCTTCTCGGTCCACGACACGATCGTCGTGTTCGACCGGATCCGCGAGAACAAGGCGCGTCACCTCGGCGAGCCGTTCGATGAGATCGTGAACCACTCGATCCTCCAGACGTTCGGGCGCTCGATCACGACCAGCCTGACCGTCGTCATCACGCTGCTCGCGCTGCTCCTCTTCGGCGGATCGGCGATCAGCGACTTCGTGCTCGCCCTTCTGATCGGGATCGTCATCGGCACCTACTCGTCGATCTTCGTGGCCAGTCCGCTGCTCGTGGAATGGCAGGCCCGGGACGACCGTAAGCACGGCCGCATCCCCACGGCGCGCGCCCCGCGGCCGCGCCGCGCCACGTCCTGACCGCAGTCGGCGTCGCCACGTGAGCGATAGAGGCGCAGGTGAGCGCCTCGTGGCATCCTGAGGACGTGCTGGAACCCCGCTTCCGCTGGAGCTTCCCCGAGACACGTCTCATGGCCCAGGGCCTCGCCGACGCAGCACTCGGGCGCGGCATCGGGGACCGGATGACCGGTCTGCTCGCCCGGCGGGGCGTGACGGACGCCGCCGGACTGGACTCCTGGTTCGCCGATCCGATGGACGGTCTCCACGACCCGCGTCTCCTGCCGGACGCGGATCGCCTGCTCGCTCGCCTGGCCCTGGCCCGCGAGCGCGCCGAGCGGGTCATGGTGTTCGGCGACTTCGATGCGGACGGCCTGGATGGCCTCGCGATCCTCGTCATCGCGCTGCGTCGGTACGGCATGACGGTGGAGCCGTATGTCCCGAGCCGGCTGGACGAAGGGCACGGTCTGTCGCTGGCCGCGGCGGATACGGCCTCGCGAAACGGCGTCACGGTCATCGTGACCGTGGACACCGGATCGAGCTCGGCGGCCGAGATCTCCGTCGCGGCAGAACGTGGGGTCGACGTCATCGTCACCGATCACCATCGCCTCCCGCCGACCCTGCCGCCGGCAGTGGCGGTCGTCAACCCGCACCGGGCCGACTCGCGCTATCCAGACGTGCGTCTGGCCGGCAGCGGCGTGGCCTTCAAGGTGGCGCAGCTGGTCCTGGCGGACGAGCCGGGCGGCCCCGCCGCGGCGCTCGACCTCGCCGACCTCGCGACGATCGGCACGGTCGCTGACGTCGCCCCGATCGTCGGGGAGAACCGGTCGATCGCGCGCCTCGGGCTCGAGCGGATGCGCCGAGCTCCACGACCGGGGATCGCTGCGCTGCTGGAGCGAGCCCGTGTCGCCCCGAAGGACATGGACCTGGACACGATCGCCTTCGCGCTGGCGCCGCGCCTGAACGCAGCCGGGCGCGTCGGGGAGGCGCTGGAGGCGGCGCGGCTCCTGCTAACCGAGGACCCCGCGGAGGCCGCGGCCCACGCGGACGCCCTCGAGGCGGCCAACCGGACCCGGCGCGATCTGATGGGCACCGCGGTCGATGAAGCCCGCGCGCTCGTGGCCGCCGATCCGGACCGGCCCGCAGCCATCGTCCACGGTCCGTGGCCGGTCGGCATCGTGGGCCTCGTCGCGGCCCGGCTCGCTGAGGACGGCTCCCGGCCGGCGATCGTGGGAGCGGAGCTCGGGGACACCATCCGCGCGTCGTGCCGGAGTGATGGGACGGTGGACCTGGGCGCGGCCCTCGAATCATGCGCGGACCTGTTCACCCGCTATGGCGGCCACGCGGGGGCGGCCGG
>CAZFXH010000088.1:0-8891 GCA_964522905.1 uncultured Anaerolineaceae bacterium | reverse complement strand
TTGATCTCGAGGTGGTGGCCGCGCCATGCGTTGACCCGGACGAACTTGCCGGAGCCAGTCACGCCGATGCGCTTCTGGGCCGCCTTGTGGGTCTTCATCTTCGGCACGGTGGACTCACTCTCCTGTTCGAACCGGCTCCGGAGCCGGCTTCGGTTCGCTTCTCGACGCGGCGGGTGCCGGTGCCGCGGTCGCCGCGGCGGCCGGTGGGGCCGCTGGTTTCGTCTTCGTCGCCCCATCGTCGGTCGCGGCCTTGGCAGGTGCTGCGGCTGTGTCAGTCGCCTTGGCCGCGGCTGGAGCCGAGGCCGCCGTAGCGGGCCGGTTCGGTGCCTTGGCCGGTGCTTCGGCCTTGGCCTGGGCCGGGGCCTTGGTCGCTTCGGCTCCGTCCTCCGCCGCGACCGGGATGGCCAGGGCGTCGGCGGGGACCTCGTCGACCGCGTGCTTGCGATCCGGGGCGTCGTGGCTCTTGGGCTTGTGGGTCGAGGCCATCGTGATGTGCATCGACTTGCCTTCGAGGAGCGGCGTCCGTTCCGCGACTCCGTGATCCTTGACTCGATCCACGAACCTGATGATGAGGTTCCGCCCGATCTCCGGGTGGGTCAGCTCCCGACCGCGGAAGCGGACGGTCACCTTGATCCGATCACCATCTTCGAGGAACTCGATCGCGCGGTGGACCTTCGTATCGAAATCACCGACGCCGATCTTGGGCGACAGGCGGACTTCCTTGAAGGTGACCGAGCGCTGCTTGCGCTTGGCTTCCTTCTCCCGCTTCGTCAGTTCGTACTTGTACTGGCCGAAGTCGAGGAACTTGACCACCGGGGGCTGCGCCATCGGGGCGACCTCGACGAGGTCGTATCCCCGTTCCTGCGCCATCTCGAGGGCTTGCGGCGTGGGCATGACGCCCAGCTGAGCACCCTCTTCATCGACCACCCGAACCTGTGGGATCCGGATCATCTGATTTACGCGCAGGTCTCGACTGATGGTTCACCCCTTGTGTTGCTGGTCCATTCGACCGGCATGGGGGCATACGTCCCCCTACCGGGCGAGCCGGCAGGATAGCACACAGGTTCTGAACCCGACAACGGACGGACCCTGCGGTAGTGGGTCAGTTTGATTCGCGCTCTTGAGCTTCCAACGCGAGGCGAATCTGCTGCGGTACGGGGCGCTCAAGAAGCGCCTCCACCATTCCGATCATCTGGGCCGAACGATGCACACCTTCCACGTTACGGACGAGGACTTCGACGTCATCCGCGATGACACGAACTACGCGGTCAATCCGACTCCGGTCCTTTTCGTGGAAGAATCCTAGGCCGTCCCGCATCCTGTAACTGAGGGCTCTGTGCATGCCACCGGACGAATTAGCCAGGGTCGCAGGGCTCGCTCTCGGATTGCTTACGGGCCTCGCGGTGTGGCTGATCGTTCGAGGTCTGAGCCGTCGCTAGGCGTCCGCCGTCCTGCATCGTGAAACTGACCTCTACCGACCTTGCACCAGGCCGGCGGGCGGCAGATGCCGGGTGCCAGCGCAACGAACGAGCCATGGCCCCGGAGACGCGCGGGAGGTAGCGTCCATCGCAGGTGAGACATCTCCCTTCCCTCGACGGGCCGGCGGCCTGCGGCGTTGGTGAGTTCGTGTCAGTCGACCCACGCTTACATCGCCACGCAGGAAGGCCACCGAATGCAGAACAGCAAGCGTCTCGCCGTGGTCGCCGTCCTCATCGGGACGTTCGTCCTGCCAGCCTCCGTGAGCGGCCTCGCATCGCCCGTCAGCCTCGGCACCGTCGCAGCGTTCGCGGTGCTCGGCGGAACGACGGTCACCAACACGGGTCTCACTGTGGTCACCGGTGACCTTGGCGTTAGCCCAGGAACGGCTGTGACCGGGTTTGGACCGGGGGTGGTGGTCGGATCGATCCACGCCGGGGACGTGGTGGCGGCGCAGGCCCACGTCGACCTCCAGGCGGCATACGACGATGTGGCCGGACAAACGCCGGACGTTGCCTTCACCCCGGTCGCTGACCTCGGTGGCCTTACCCTGACCCCGGGGGTCTACACCGCCCCTAGTTCCATCGGGATCACCGGGACCCTGACGCTCGACGCCCAGGGCGACCCGGATGCGATCTGGGTCTTCCAGGTTGGATCCACTTTGACGACGGCATCCGCGAGCGCGGTGGCGTTCATCGGCGGCGCGCAATCGTGCAACGTCTTCTGGCAGGTCGGGAGTTCCGCCACTCTCGGCACGAACACAGCCTTCGGTGGGAACATCCTGGCGCTGACTTCGATCACGCTCACGACCGGTGCCGCGATCGACGGTCGGGCCCTTGCTCTCAACGGCTCCGTGACGATGGACACCAACGCGGTGACGGCATGTACCGTCGCTCCCGAGCCCACGCCGACGCCCGAGCCCACGCCGACGCCCGAGCCCACGCCGACGCCGACGCCGGAGCCGACGCCGACGCCCGAGCCCACGCCGACGCCCACGCCGACCCCTATTCCGACCCCTGTTCCGACTCCGGAGCCCACGCCTGCGTCCTCGCCCGCTCCGACCGCCACGCCTGCGCCAGATCCAACGGCGACCTCGGGCACAACCAGCGCGCCGGCGCCTGCCTCCACAGCGAGCCCCTCGCCGCAGGCGACCCCGAGCCCTTCCCTCGCGCTCGTGATCCCGGTGCCACACGCGCCGAGCCGGATCCCCGCAGCACCGACCCGCAGCCCCATGGCGAACCCGACCCCGACGTCGGCAGTAACGCCTCCCTCTACGGACGCGGCGCCGCCGATCGATGTCGGTGCCTCGTCCAACCAGAGCGTGCTGGTGGTCCTCGGTTGGTTCTTCTTGTTTGCCATCGCACTGATCGCCTACGGCAAGCCCGCGCGTCGGCCCCGATCCGTCGAGCCTGGAATGCGCCCGACCACGAGCGCGGCGATCGCGCCACCTACCATGCCCAGCGCGAGGTCGAGCAGGGTGGCCCGTATGCCGTCGCCGCCTCCGCCCGTCCGGCGTACTCGTTAGTTCCGTTCCTGTTACTCAGCGAGATTCGCCGATCACCCGCTCGCATAGGTATTCCGCGAATGTGCCCGCCTCTGCGTAGTGCGCCTCACGGATCGAGAATCCGCAGCGCTCGAGCATCGGCTCGAGGAGCCAGGTGAACGTGCTGTATTCGGTGCGGAGGTGTGTCACCAGCTCGGCGCGCGTCCAGCCATCCTCGGCTCGCGTGGGAGCCGCCGCAAGCCATCGATCGATGGCGCTTTGGGCCCCGTCAGGATCGCCGGAGAACACGACGTCGCGCAGGCGCAGCAGGCCATTGCGGCAGTAGACGAAGTGGGCCGGGTCTCCGCGATGGATGTAGGTGAGGATGCCTGCCTGGACGATCTCAATGGCGCGTCCCTCTGCCTTGCGCTCCACCTCTCGCAGCATCGCCTCGGATACATCAACGGCAATCACGCGGAAGCCGAGTGCGGCCGCCGCGAGTGCGAACGCGCCGGTCCCGGTCCCGAGATCAACGATCGTCGCCCCCTGAGGCAGACCCAGGAGCGGTAGTGCGGCCGCGTCCTCCGTCGCCGAGTCACCTGCCTTACGGTCGTAGCCTGCGACGAATTCCGCATCAAGGTGTTCGGGTCCGGCCAAGGCCGTCTCGTCCGGGTACCACGCGGGTGACTTCGATCGCTTCATCCAGAACGACTCAAGGGTATCGGCGTCAACGGCGGAATGCCGGCCCCAGGTCACGAACGCGCTCGTCGCGGAGCCGCGTGGGCACTCGACCGACGATGATCGCGGCGATCCCGCCGCCGACCATGCCCAGGGCCATGTCGAGGAGGGTGTCCGCGTACGCGGTCGCGGCCTCGGGTGAGCCGGGGACGAACGTCACGAATTCGGCGAACTCCCAGCCGACGGCAGACGTGACGGCCCACGCGAAGGCGAGCAGGACGCGCGTCCGGTAGCCCCACGGGCCGGTGCGCAACAGGAGCGCGATGGCGGAGGTGTGCAGGAACCAGTTGATGAGGTGATTCGCGTCATCCCACCACGCGATCGTGTCGTACAGATCGAGCGTGTTACCCGCTACGTCGATGAGGAATGGCAGGCTCAGCAAGATGTCGGCCCCGACGGGAAAGCCCATCCGGGACCGCCCCACGAGCCACCAGCCGACGGGCATCACGAGCAGCGCGATCGGATACGCGATCGCCCGACTCGTGAACGCCTTGCCGCTGAACTGCGGAAGGTCCGGGTTGAGGACCGCCCAGGCGAGGAGGCCCACGGTCGAGAGCTTGACGGCAAGGTCGACGACCAGAAGGAGGAGCAAGCCCCATCTTGATGAACGCGACGAAGCCGTCATGGGCGCGACCTTACCCGAACGCCGTCAACTACCGATGGTCCGTGCCCTCGATTCTTCGGCCACGCGCTCGGCGAAGGCGTCCCACGGCTGAGGATCCTGTTGCTCCCCTGCCCTGGTCCGCGGGGAGGCCGTGCGGGCCTCGATCTCGCGGTCGCCCAGCACGACCATGTAGGGCACCTTCTGCTCCTGCGCAGTCCGGATCTTGTACTGCATCCGATTGGACGAGCCGTCCACCTCGACGCGCAGGCCGCGCGAGCGCAGGACACCCGCGAACTCCTCGGCCGCCTCGATGTGCCGGTCCGCGATCGGGATGACGACCGCCTGGACCGGGGCGAGCCACAGCGGGAAGGCCCCGGCGAAATGCTCCACGAGGATGCCGATGAACCGTTCCAGCGACCCGTAGATGGCGCGATGGATGGCGATCGGTCGCTGGGGCTGCCCTGCCTCATCGATGTAGGTGAGATCGAAGCGCTCGGGCAACATCGTCAGGTCGATCTGGATCGTGGCCATCTGCCATTCACGGCCGAGCGCGTCGTCGATGTAGATATCGATCTTGGGCGCGTAGAACGTGCCGTCCTTGGGCTTCGTGACGAACTCGACGCCGGTTCGCATCAGCGTCGCGTGGATGAGCTCCTCCGCACGCTCCCACAGCGCGGGGTCCCCGATCGCCTTGTCGGGCTTGGTCGCGAAGGCGAAACGCGGCACCAGCCCGACCCACGAATACGCCTCGTTGACCTCGCCGAGCATCGCCTCGAGCTCGTCCGACAGCTGGTCGGGGCGGACGTAGACGTGCGCGTCGTCCTGGATGAACTGGCGGACGCGGGTCAGGCCGCTCAGCGCGCCGGACCGTTCATTGCGATGCAGCCGGCCGAACTCGCTGAGGCGCAGCGGCAGGTCGCGATACGACCGCAGCTTCGAGCGGTACACGATCGTGGATTCCGGGCAGTTCATCGGCTTGAGGCTGAAGAGCTGCTTCTCGCTCTCGACGATGAACATGTTCTCGGCGTAGTGGTCCCAGTGCCCAGACTGGCGCCACAGGCGCTCGCTCACGAGGATCGGCGTCGAGATCTCCTGATAGCCGCGCCGCTCCTGCAACTCGCGCATCGACGTCTCCAGGGTCCGCCAGATACGCTGACCCTTGGGGTGCCAGAAGGCCGAGCCCGGCGAGACGTCGTGGAACGAGTACAGGTCGAGCGCGACCCCGAGCCTGCGGTGGTCGCGCTTCTTCGCCTCGGCGCGACGCTCGAGGTGCAGGTCGAGCTCTTCCTGGGTCGCCCAGGCCGTGCCGTAGACGCGCTGCAGCATCGGCCGCTTCTCGTCGCCGCGCCAGTACGCCCCGGCCGTGCCGAGGAGCTTGAACGGGCCGATCTTGCCGGTGCTGGCCACGTGCGGGCCGCGACACAGGTCGATGAACGGGCCCTGTCGGTAGAAGGTCGTCGGTGGCATCGGGGTACCGTCGCGCTCCGCAGCGGCCGCAAGGTCGTCGACTATCTCCACTTTGAAGGGCTGATCGCGCTCGACGAGCGCGGCACGTGCCGCCTCCGGGGTCTCCTCGCTGAACTCGAACGGGTGGTCGGCCGCGATGCTCTCGCGCATCCGGGTCTCGATGGCTGGCAGGTCCTCAGGCGTCAGCGGACGAGGCAGCAGGAAGTCGTAGTAGAACCCGTCGTCGATGACGGGGCCGATCCCGAGCTTCGTTCCGGGAAAGAGGTCCAGGACGGACTCCGCCAGCACGTGGGCCGCGCTGTGGCGCATCGGCCCGAGCTCCCCGGCCGCGCCGTGGTCCATCAGTTCGTCCGCGTCGCGCCGCTCGGGCGCGTCCGGCAGCGCCTCCTCGACCTCGATCGCCGCTTCGTCTTCGACCATCAGCTTCCTCTCTGGAATCACGAAACCCCTCGTCCCCCTGGCTGGACGAGAGGTCTGCTCCCGCGGTCCCACCGGTCTTCAGCCCCGCTTGGCGAGCATACCCCACGATGCGGGGCCGGTCGTGATAGGCAGACGCCGGACGACATCCTGACCTTGGGGTGCTTGCAGTTCGGCATCCGGACACGCATCGTCGTTGAGGGGAACCAGATGGGTGCGCGATCCAGCCCGCCGTTCTGGTCCGACGAATGGATTCAAGTCCCGCGACTCCGCTCGCCCTCGTGAGGTTCGTTGCTTGGGCACGGGATGGATCGGAACAAGTGTGTCACTCATAGGTTCGTGCAAGCGCGGCAGTTCCAGGTGAACGAGATGCGCGCCCGGGATTACTTCTCCATCGCTTCCACGCCTCGGTATCGCGCATCACGGCGACGACGAGTCTGGGCGGCCTCGAGACAGGGGATGATCCTCGCGATCGGCGTAGCGGTCCTCGGCTGCATCTGGCATGTCCCGTTCCATCCTGATGCTGCGGGACTGATCCTGGCACTCAACGTCGCGATCGCCGTCTTGGCGGCAACCGGCTTCCTGATGCTCGGCTCCGTCGCACGACGGCGGCCCGAGCGCGTCGTCTTCGCGACGCTCGTTGCTGTCGATGCCGCCATCATCGCCCTTGGGCTCGGACACTCGGCCCTCGGGTTCGTGACGGTCGGCTACCTCCTGCTGCTGCCGGTAGTCGTGTCCCTGATGATCCCGTGGGCGACGAAGACCCACGTGACATGGCTCGGACTCCACGCCGCGGCGGCGCTGGGGTACACCCTGTTCGCCCCGACGGCGTCCATACCGGATGGCGCCCGGGACCAGCTCGTGGGGCTGCTGATCGTCGCGATCGCGGTCAGCCAGTCCGGTCACGTCACGGGAGTCCGGGGCCGCGTTTCCAGCTTCACCCAGATCCAGCAGATCAGGGGCCTCAATCGACAGGCGCGTCGGGACCAGGCGCGCCTGGACTCGCTCAATGAGGTCCTCGAGAGCACGGCGGCGACCGACATGTTGACCGGTCTCGGGAACCGACTGGCGCTCGACGCCGGCCTCCGGCTGGCGCGATCACGGATCGAGCGGCAGCGTGAGTCCTACGGCCTGTTGATCTTCGATCTCGATCGCTTCAAGGCGATCAATGACGAGCGCGGTCACCTGGCCGGAGACGAGGTGCTCCGCGCCGCAAGCGCAGCGCTGCGAGGAGTCCTCCGCGCTGGCGACTCGGCCTACCGGTACGGCGGTGAGGAGTTCGTCGCGCTCATCCTGCTCACCCGGCCGCTTGATGCGCTGGCCGCCGCTGAGCGAATCCGGACGGCGATCGAGTCGCTCCAGATCCCCAACCCCGGCAACGCACCGTACGGGCATCTGACCACGTCCGTGGGTGTGACGACCATCGGGCCAGCCGATCTTTCTGCCGACGATGAATCCTGGCTGGCGCGAGCCGACGCTGCGCTGTATCGAGCCAAGGCCAGCGGCAGGAACCGTGCGGAGGTCGGCCCGGGCACCGACGCAGACGGAACGGATCGGCGAAGCGTCCAGGCAGATCGTGGACGTCGGGGCCGACGCGGATCGTGGTGGGCGACACTGGACTCGAACCAGTGACCTCTTGCATGTCAAGCAAGTGCTCTAACCAGCTGAGCTAGCCGCCCACGTCGCCGGTCCGATCCCGTCATGTCCTCGGATCTCGTTGGCTCACGGGGTGTTCCACGTCCCGCGACAAGATTCGCGACCTTGGCGTTCCTGGGCCAGCGGCTCGGGAATGCTACCAGAGGCCGGCGCGAGGCGACAATGACAGCGCACGGCGGCGACCGAGTGTTTTCATCCTTGCGCGACCCGCCAAGGGCCGACATGCTCAAGGCTACGGGCGTCTTGGGCCCTGACACGAGGGGATCGATGAACAGCGAAACGCCAGGTCACGAGAGCGTGGCTCGACATGGTGATGCTCCCGGAGAGCCGCAATCGGAGCAGACCCTCGCCGATGCCGACCAGACGGCAGCGAACGCCGACCAGCAGATCTCCGGTGCCGATCAGCGGTCGTCGGATTCGGACCAGACGCTGGCGGGCCTCGATCAGGCCGCCTCGGATCACGAGCAGGAGGCGGCGGACCGCCTGTACGACGCCGTCGTGGATCCGACGCCCGCCGAGGTCAAGGACTACCAGGAGACCAAGGACGCACGCGCCGTCGTCTCCGCCGCACGTCAGCGAGGCCGCATCGAGCGCTCGCGCACCGGCCGTGACCGCGACGCCGCGGCCGACCAGCGCGATCGGACGGCGGGAGCGCGAGACGAACGCGGACTCGAGCGCGACGAGCGCGACCGAGGCTGAAGTTCAGGCCTGACAGGGGCTCGGGACTAGTAGGCCGGCGGCGCTACGACGCTGGGTGCGGGTGCGGACGCGGCAGGCGCGGGCGCGTCCGGCGAACCGGCGCCCCCGCCCGATGGCGCCGTGCAGGCTGCCAGCAACGCCGCGACGATGATCGCGCACGCGATGACGGATCGACGCATGAAGCTGCCTCCTCCTGGGTACGGCCGGCACGTCTCGTCTCGGGTCCGATACGACGGCCGATGCGCCACGGTTTCGGGGATGATGCGCCCGTGGACGGCTACGAGCTCATCGACGCCGGTGGTGGTGCGCGCCTGGAACGTTTCGGGAATCACGTGACCGACCGGCCGCATG
>CAZFXH010000087.1:0-2682 GCA_964522905.1 uncultured Anaerolineaceae bacterium | reverse complement strand
ACCGGAGAGCGCACCGCGGCCCTCCCGATCGTGATGCTCACGGCGCGGGACGACGAACTCGACAAGCTGCTCGGCCTCGAACTCGGCGCCGACGACTACCTCACGAAGCCCTTCTCGCCGCGCGAGCTGGTCGCCCGCGTCCGCGCAGTTCTCAGGCGTGCCGATCGCCCGGTCGGGGCCGGCGACGTCATCTCGGTCGGCGACCTGACCCTGGATGTCCCGCGTATGCGGACCGAAGTGGCCGGCCGGACCGTCGACCTGACCCCGACCGAGTTCACGCTCCTCGCCACCCTCGCCCGCCAGCCCGGGCGCATCTTCACGAGGTCCCAGCTGCTCGACGCGCTCCACGGCATCGCCTTCGAGAGCTACGAGCGGGCGATCGACTCGCACGTCAAGAACCTGCGCCGCAAGCTCGAGCCCGAGCCGCGCCAGCCGCGCTACGTGTTGACGGTCTACGGGGTGGGCTATCGACTCGCTGACGACAGGGCGACCGACGCGTGACGACGCCCGAAGGCGGCGACGGCGGTCGCGAGTGGTGGGAACGCGCCGCAGCGTCGCAACGCGCCGATGGCGGTCGAGGCTGGGGCCGAGGCCACGGGCCGTGGTCGCACGGCGGCCCGCCGTGGGGGCCGGGCGGAGGCGGGCAGTGGGGTGGCGGACGCCGGCCGTGGGGTGGCGGGCGCCGGCGCGGCTTCGGCTGCCTGTTCGGGCTGATCTTCTTGGTGGTGGTCGTCTCGTTCCTCACCGTGATCGCGTCGATCCTGACGACCATCGTGGCCCACGGCGGGCCCGGGCCGGCCGTCCTCGTGGTCATCGTGGCGGCCGCGGCGCTCATCGGCCTGGCCCGCGGCCTGCGGCGCAGTGCCCGGACGCTCGATACGCTCGTCGAGGCGACGCGACGGGTCGAGGGCGGCGACTACTCGGTCCGCGTCGACGTACCCGAGCGTGGCCTGCGCCCGGTTCGCCAGCTCGTGCGCGGCTTCGACACGATGGTCGAGCGGCTCGAGGTCGACGAGCACCAGCGTCGCTCGCTGCTCGCCGACGTGAGCCACGAGCTCCGGACGCCGCTGGCGGTGATCTCGGGAAATCTCGAGGCGATGATCGATGGCGTCCACCCGGCCGACGCCACGCACCTGGCCGCGATCCTCGACGAGACCCGGGTCATGGAGCGGCTCATCGACGACCTCCGGACGGTGGCACTGTCGGAGGCCGGCACGCTCACCCTGCATCGGGAACCGACCGACCCGGACGTGCTGATCGCCGAGGTCGTGCGCTCGTTCGAGGGCGCGGCGGGTACGGCCGAAGTGACCGTCACGGCCGAGGTCGGGGAAGACCTGCCGATCCTCGACGTGGATCCGGTGCGACTCCGCGAGGTGCTCGCCAATCTCGTCGCGAACGCGATCCGGCACACACCGGCCGGCGGCACGGTCGTGATCCGCGGTGAGGTGACGGGCGATCGGCTGGTGCTGCGGGTCGCGGATTCAGGCGCCGGGATCGATCCGGCCGTGCGCCCCCACGTGTTCGACCGGTTCGTGAAGGGCGCGGGTTCGGGCGGATCGGGGTTGGGCCTCGCGATCGCGCGCCACCTCGTGGCCGCGCACGGCGGCACGCTCGAGGTCGAAGCCACGGGGAGTACCGGCACCACGTTCCGTGCCAGCCTGCCGCTCCGCTAGGCCAGACTGGCTGGGGACTTGCAAGGGCGAACTAGGGTCGCGTGATCCGAACGTCGTCCACGGCCGCCTCGACGGTCGATGCCGTTCCCCGGTCCTGCGCCAGGAACACGATCCGCACGTTCTGCCCGGCCCACGGCGTCATCGGGATCGTGGCCAGGGTCCACGCCGGCGTATCGGTGTTCGCGGCACCGACTTCTTCCTTCACCAGCGTCCGGGTCCCGTCCTCGGCTTCCACGTAGGCACGGAACACGTCCGCGGACGACGAGTTCGAGGCGTGGGCCAGGTAGTAGCGGAACACGAGATTCCCGACGGTCGCGGGGAGTCGAATCAGCGGCGATCGGACCGTCGTCGGGCCACCGTCGATGTCGTACGAGCTCGAGGACGAGCCCGCGGCGGCGCCGGTGACCAGGGCCATCGAGCCGGATCGGACCGTCCCGAGCTGGTACTTGGTCGCGGCCGGGTTCGCACGCTGCCAGGCGCCACCGCGGACCGTATCGGTCCCCAGCGGGTTGACCACCCAGCCGCGTGAGATCTCGAAGTCCTCGTTGAACGCGCCGCAATGCGTCGTGGCCTTGCCGACGAGTGCATACAGGCAGCCGGCCTGCTCGATGAGGTAGAGGATCGCGGCCTTGTTGCGCTCGGTCTGCGGGCCGATCTGCTCGTCGGGTGGGTAGAACCGGGCGGTCGAACTGACCTGCGCGTGGCTCGGGTACAGCTCGAAGGTGTACATGAAGATCCGGTGCCGGCCGTAGGCCCAGTCGATCGCGTCGCCATCGGTGACGTACAGGCTGCTCGACTGCTTCGGCGTGTAGCCGTTCATCGTGGCCATCTTCCGGCCGAGCGCCTTGAGGGCGACGTGGTCGTCGGCGGACATGTCGGACGGGATGTCGGTCTTGGTGTAGCCGTACGGCCAGAGGATCTCCTCCCCCGCCGAGTGGAACGTGATGGCCGCCCGGATCTGCTGACGGCCGCCGATGACGCGGCTGTTGATGAAGTCGCGCATGGCCCG
>CAZFXH010000086.1:0-5980 GCA_964522905.1 uncultured Anaerolineaceae bacterium | reverse complement strand
CGTGTTCGCGCACGAAGGCAAGCGTGCGCTCCCGCAGGTCGGCCGATGGCGTCGTTCGCACGACGTCGCGCAGCAACGGGGCGGCTCGACCGAGGCGCTCGAATTCGCCGGCACAGGTGTCGCAGCCCACGAGGTGGCCGGCGACCGCCGCCGCGATCGCCGTGTCGCCCGCCATCAGCCGTCGCAGCCCATCGGGCTCCACCGCTGCCAGCTCGAGCTGTTCGATTACCTCGTCGTGATCCATGCTTCTCCGCGATCTCGCGTCAGCGATCCGGCCGGGCCACCGGGGCCCGGGCCAGGTATCGGGTGAACTCGGGGCCGACCCCGCTGCCCAGGACGTCGCGCAACCGCAGGAGCGCCCGCCGGGTCCGTGTCTTGACCGTGCCCAGCGGCCATCCGAGCCGATCGGCGATCTCGCTCTGCGTGAGGTCCTCCCCGTACGCAAGGACGATCACCACTCGTTCGACCTCCGGCATCTGCGCCAATGCCTCCTGCAGGGCTTCCCGAAGCTCGAGCAGCGCGACCTCCATGTCCGGCGACCGCACGGGCGCAGACCCTGCCACGATCGTGCCGCTTGCGAGCACACGCTCGAGCGCGTCGGCATCGGGCTCCGGGCCACCGCGGTACGCCGATCCCTGGGTCGCGGCCGACGACAGCGGCACGAGGGTCGGACGACGGCCCGCTGCGCGAAGCCGGTCGACCGTGCGATTGCGCGCGATCGTATGCAGCCAGGCCGCGAGCGACCCGACGGCGGGATCGAATGTGTCCGCGCGATTCCAGAGCGCCAGGAACGTCTCCTGCACGACTTCTTCGGCGAGTCCCCGATCTGATGTGAGTCGATAGGCCGAGGCGAAGACCGCATCGGCATGACGGTCATACAGGTCGGCCAGGGCGTCGTGCGAACCCGCCGCGACCTCGCGAACGAGTGCGACGTCGATGCCCGGGCCCCGTCCGTCCTTCGTCACCGGGTACGTCCGAAATAGGGCGGTCGGTTTCGGCAGCGGTGGTTCCGCGCGGTGCCTCGGGTCACCACGTGCCGGCCTTGCGGAGCGCGATGGCCGCCAGCGCGCCGGCCGGCAGGTGCGCCTCCAGGCACACCACGCCATCCGAGCCGACGTTCGCATCGTGGGCCGTATGCGCCGGCAGCTCCAGGCGGTCGCCGGCGGCGAGCTCCGTCGCGCCGTCGGCCAACCCGAATGCGATCGAACCCGATGCGACGACGATGACCTTGTCGTAGGTGTGATCGTGCGAGGCGTACGTATCACCGGGGCCGTTCGACCACGCCCCGGGATCCAGCCCCTCCCCGATGAGCCGTTCGCGCAGGACCGTTGCCTCGCCCATGGGATCAGGCCGCCACGCCGACGCCGATGAGCGAGCCGATCAGATACGTGACCATCGCCGCGCCCAGGCCGATTCCGAGCTGGCGAAACCCGCTGAAGAGGAGGCTGCGCCCGGTCAGGAGGCTCACTCCGGCCCCCACCGCGAACAGTGCCGCGAGGCTCGCGCTCAGACTGATGGCCGTGATCACGGGGCCGCCACCGAACAGGAACGGGATGACCGGCACCGCGGCCCCGACCACGAACGAGAGCATCGATCCGATCGCCGCGCCCCACGGCGACCCGAGGTCATCCGGGTCGAGACCGAGCTCCTCGCGCACGAGGAGGTCGAGCGCGGCCTCGGGATCCTGGAACAGGCGATGGGCGATGCGGGCCGCCTCGTCGCGGGCGAAGCCCTTCGCGCGGTAGGTGGCGGCGAGCTCGGCCTCCTCCTCCTCGGGCATGGCCTCCATCTCGGCCCGTTCGAGCGCGATCTGCCGGTCGAACACCTCGCGCTGGCTCTGCATGCTGATGTACTCGCCCGCGGCCATGCTGAACGCCCCGGCGAGCAGCCCGGCGACACCGGCAAGGACGACGAACGACGGGTGCGACGCCGAGGCGCCGGCCACGCCCATGACCAGCGACAGGTTGCTCACCAGCCCATCGCTGACGCCGAAGATCACTGCGCGGAGCGTGCCGGACCGTGCGCTCGTGCGGTGCCACGGCTCGCGCCGGCCGATCTCGGCCGGGGAGGCGACGCGTCGGGCACGCCCGACGCCATCGTCCGCGAACGCCTCGCCCGACGCGAGGCGCTCCCAGATCTGCGCGTGCTCTCGCTCGTCGGCGGCGATCGCCGCGACCTCCGGCGATGCGCCCTGGCTCTCGTAGGCATCTTCCTCGTCGCCCTCGAGGGCCATCACGAGGTCGGCGACCGAGCGAGTCCCGAACAGCCGTGCGACCAGCATGATGAAACGGACCCGCGCTCGCGGGCCGTCGGCGGGTGGGACCGACGCCCCGAGCTCGGTCAGCCTCCGGGACCAGACGTCGGCGTGCCGTCGCTCGTTCGCCGCGATCCGTCGGAAGGCGGCCGCCCGGCTTGGGTCCTTCTCGATGCCCGCAAGCGAGTCGTACAGGACGATCGCATCGCGTTCCAGCTTGAGGTTCTCGAGGCTCGTTGCGAGGTCGATGGGCGCCACGCCGGGCATCGTACCCGCGTGCGCGTTCGGGCGACGCGAGCCCGTCCACGACCGGCGTCCGCGGCCCTAGACTCGCGGTCTCATGGAGCCCGCCCCCATCCGGTACCTGTCGGCCGCGGACGTGGCCAGCGCGATGCCCCCGGTCGGGGAGCGGCTGGAGCTCGCCGAGCGCGCGATGACCGCGCTCGTCGCCGATGCGGACCTGCCCCCCAAGATCGGCGTGCATCCCCGACCCACCGGCTCCTTCGCCCACGCTATGCCGGCTGCCCTGCTCGACCTGGACGGCGTCGACCTGCTCGGCATCAAGTGGGTGGCGGGGTTCCCGGCAAACCGTACGGCTGGCCTCCCGGCGATCCACGCGGTCGTGATCCTCAGCGATGCGACGACCGGCGCCCCTCGGGCCATCCTCGACGGCGGCGTGATCACCGCGCAGCGGACCGCAGCCGTGTCGGGAGTGGCCATGTCCCGGTTCGGCCCCAGGCGTCCGGGCGGGACGCCGCACGCGGCCGTGATCGGCGCCGGCGTACAGGGGCACAGCCACCTGGAGGTGCTCGGTCACGTCCTGCCGGGGGTCGAACTGGCGATCCACGACCGCCACCCCGATCGCGCTGCCGTCCTTGCGGATGCCGCCCGCGCGACGCCCGGGATCGCCGCTGCGGTGGCGATCGCCTCCGCCCGCGAGGCCACGGCGGACGCCGATGTGGTCATCACCGCGGCGTCGTTCACGGACCCAGAGCATCGCCAGGCGATGACCGTCGACTGGCTGGCCCCCGACGCGCTCGTCATCCCGGTCGACTACGCGACGATGTGCGCGGCCGAGGTGGCGCGGGGTGCGGCACTCTTCCTAGTGGACGATCGCGGCCAGTTCCTCGCGAATCGTGGTGCAGGCCAGTTCGAGGACTACCCTGACCCGGGCGGCACGCTCGGGGAGGCGATCCTGGCCGGCACCGCGCGGCCCGGCCATGGCCGAGTCGTCGTCACGCACCTGGGTGTGGGGCTTGCCGATGTCGTGTTCGCCGACGCCATCGTCCGGCGAGCCGAGGCAGCCGGTCTGGGCGCGACGCTCGGCGGCTGAGAGGTCGGGAGGGGATGTTGCGGATCCTGAGACGGCTGGTGGTCGTGCTCCTGGTGGTGGTCGTCCTCGGGGTCGCACTCGGCGCGGGCGCGCTGGCCTGGATCACGAACCGGGCGATGCCGGAGACCACGGGCACGCTCAGGATCGCCGGCCTGGACGCAGCGGTCACCGTCGACCGCGATGCGGCCGGGTTTGCCCACATCACGGCGACCACCCTGCATGACCTGTTCGTCGCGCAGGGCTTCGTGCACGCCCAGGAGCGCATGTGGCAGATGGAGGTCTGGCGGCGGATCTCGGCCGGGCGGCTATCGGAGGTCTTCGGGGCGGGCTCACTGGACGAGGACCGCTTCATCCGGACGCTCGGCTGGCAACAGGCCGCGGAACGGGATCTTGCCGCGCTCTCGGACGAGGCGCACTCCATCCTGGAGGCGTACGTCGCGGGGGTCAATGCCTGGCTCGACGCGAATCGCGGCGACCTCGGGCTCGCGTTCCTCATCACGGGCACGGATCCCGAAACCTGGACCGTCCTCGACACGCTCACCTGGGGCAAGGTCCAGGCCTGGAATCTCGGCGGAAACATGGACAGCGAGATCTTCCGGTTCCTTGCGGACGCGAGACTCGGCGACCCGGCCCGCACCGACGAGCTCTTCGCCGTCCGCGAGTTCGCGCCGGTCATCATCCCGTCACCCGACATCGACCCCGTCGCTGCGGGGCCAAGCAGGCCCACGGGCGCGACCGCCCGGATCGAGCTGGATCGACCAGCTGCGCCGGCTCCGGCGATGACCGATCTCCACGCCACCGCCTGGCGCGACGTCGCCGCGATCGGCGACGATCTCCTTCGGCTCGCCGGCCTCGATGGCTCGGTCGGGGGCCTGGCCTCCGATCACGGGATCGGATCCAACGAATGGGTCGTCGCCCCCGAGAAGTCGTCGACCGGTGGCGCCCTGCTGGCGAACGATCCGCACCTCGGCATCTCGATGCCGTCGATCTGGTTCGTCAACGGCCTTCATTGCGCGACCGTCGACGACGCCTGCCCGTTCGACGTCGCGGGTGTCAGTTTTCCGGGCGTCCCGGGGGTCGTGCTCGGGCACAACGCACGGATCGCGTGGGGTGCGACCAACGCGGACCCGGACGTCCAGGATCTCGTCATCGAGACCGTCGACCCGGCCGATCCGACCCGCTACATCGGGCCCGACGGGGCGTCGCTCCCGTTCACCGTCAGGACCGAGCGGATCGCGGTCTCCGGCGGCGAACCGGTCAGCATCGACGTGCGCGAGACCGTCCACGGCCCGGTCCTCAACGACGTGGACGAGCGTCTTGTCGACGGCCCGTTGATGGCGCTGCGCTGGTCGGCGATCCATCCGTCGGCCGCCCCTGATCGGACCTACGAGGCGATCCTGGCTCTCAACACGGCCGCCGACTTCGAGGACTTCCGGGCCGCCCTGTCGCTGTACGGGTCCCCGTCGCAGAACTTCGTCTACGCCGACGTTGACGGGCATATCGGCTATCAGTTGCCGGGGTTCGTGCCGGTGCGGTCCGATCCCGGGGATCGCGGCGATCGGCCGGTCCAGGGCTCGACCGGCGAGGGCGAGTGGGTCGATTCGATCCCTTACGACGAGCTGCCGTGGGCCCTCGACCCGGTCGATGGCTGGATCGTGACCGCCAACAACGCCGTGGTCGATACCGGCTATCCACGCTTCCTCGGCCAGGAATGGGACCCGGGCTACCGGGCCGAACGGATCATCGACCTCATCAACGACCACGGGCAGGATGGCCTGACCGTGCCCGAGATGGGGCTCATCCAGAACGACACGGCGCCGCTTCGTGTCCGTGACGTCGTCCTGTGGCTGGACG
The DNA here is from genome assembly GCA_964522905.1 of uncultured Anaerolineaceae bacterium. Classification (GTDB taxonomy): domain Bacteria; phylum Chloroflexota; class Limnocylindria; order Limnocylindrales; family CSP1-4; genus SPCO01. Next base: position 539 of record CAZFXH010000086.1, on the reverse strand, counting down.
CGGTGCTGCCCCCCACGCCGGACGGCATCACGATCGCCGACCGGATCGCCACCTGGGATGGCCGCTGCACGCTCGACAGCATGGGATGCGCGGCCTACATGGCCTGGGAATATCGGGTCCTGCGCGACGTGTTCGATGACGATCTCGGACCGCTGGCGCGCGACTACGTCGGCAGCCCGTGGAGCTGGGTAGCCCTCGAACAGCTGATCGGCGATCCGGAGTCGCCCTGGTGGGACGACACGACTACCCCGGCCATCGAGACCGCCGAGGTCATCGCCCAGCGCGCGATGGACGAGGCGGGGGCCGAGTTGCGTGCCGCCATCGGCGAACCCGACACGTGGGACTGGGGCCGGCTGCACACCGCCGAGTTCAAGGAGGCCACGATCGGGACGGGCAGTGGCATCGGGCCGCTGGAGTGGTACTTCAACGAGGGGCCGGTGGCCGTGCCGGGCGCCGCCGGCGCCGTCAACAACACGTACTACCGCCTGAGCCGCGCCTACCCGGACCCGACCGACCCGGAGTTCGAGCCGCTCGCCATC
>CAZFXH010000085.1:0-27002 GCA_964522905.1 uncultured Anaerolineaceae bacterium | reverse complement strand
GCTCAATCCGGCCATCCTCGCCGTCGCGCGCGAGGTCCTTGTCGTGATGCACGGGGCTGACAAGGCCGCGATCCTGGGCGATATCTTCGGCCCGGAGGTCGACCCGACCCGCTGGCCTGCCCAGCTCACGCGACGGGCGGGTGCGACCTGGATCCTCGACCGGGCCGCAGCCGCCAGGATGCCGCCGACCTGATGGCCCCACCGGCGACAGGCGGCGCGCCGAGCGACGGGCCGAGCCGCACGGTGCATTCGGCGGACGGGACTCCGATCGCGGTGTTCACCTCCGGGATCGGGCCGGCGCTGGTCATGGTTCACGGTGCGGCTGCCGACCACACGACGTTCCGTGTCCTGGGACCGCTGTTGGCGGACCGGTTCACACTCCACGCGATCGACCGTCGTGGCCGTGGCGCCTCGGGCGACACGTCGCCCTACGCGATCGAGCGCGAATTCGAGGACCTGGCCGCCGTTGCCACGGCCCTCACGCAGGAGACCGGCACCCCGGTCGACGTCTTCGGCCACTCCTACGGAGGCCGCTGCGCGCTCGGCGCGGCGTTGTCGACCGCCGACATCCGCCGGGTGATCTCGTACGAGGGCGCCCCGACCCCGACCAGCGAGCGCTACGGCGATGCGGCGCTGCCGCGGGAGCTCGGCGCGCTCGCCGCCGCCGGTCAGGACGAGACACTCCTCGAGACGTTCATGACGCGGGTCGTCGGCATGAGCGCCGAGGACCTCGACCGCTATCGCGCCGACCCGGTTTGGCCGCGGCGTGTCGCGGCTGCCGGAACGATCGCCCGCGAGGTCGCGGTGGAGTCGGGCGAGGAGGCCGGGCTCGATCGCCTGGGCGCGGTCGAGCAGCCGGTGCTGCAGGTCCTGGGCGGCGATAGCCGCCGGGAGTTCCGCGTCGCCACCGTAGCGCTCGACGATCGCCTCGCGGACGGCTCGATCGTCGTCATCCCGCGGGCGAAGCACGCGGCGCACCATACGCATCCCGACGCGGTCGTGGAGGCCATCACGGCGTTCCTTGCTCCTTCCGAGCGCCGGTGAGCGTGGGATACTGGCGCCATGCCTGAACTCGGACTCTTCGGCTGGATCATCGTCGGCTTCATCGCCGGCGCCATCTCGGGCGCGCTCATCGGCGGCCGCACGGCCCGCGGCTGCCTCCCGAACATCGTCGTGGGAATCCTCGGCGGCATCGTCGGTGGTTGGGTGGCGCAGCAGATGGGGTTCGGTCCGACCAACGGGCTGATCGCCTCGATCGCCGTAGCGGTCCTCGGGTCGCTGGTCGTCCGCCTGGTCCTAAAGGCCATGAACGATCGCTGACCACGCGACCGGGCGCGCTGCGCGCTCCGACACGCACGGCTACCATCAGCTCATGACGGATTCCCCGCCGGCGGACGCTCCGACCGAGGCCGCCCAGGCGGACCGGCCCTACTCGGCCGGCCTCGAGGGCGTCATCGCCGGTGAGACCAGCCTCTCGTACATCGACGGCGAGCGCGGCCGGCTGCTCTACCGCGGCTACCGGATCGGCGACCTCGTGGAGAACGGCACGTATCCGGCGGTGGCGAACCTGCTGTGGACGGGCGACTGGGATCCCAGCCATCGATTGCCGACGACCCCCGTTCCGGCCGAGGTCCTGGCCGTGCTGCGAGCCCTGCCCAGCTCCACCAAGCCGATGGACGCGCTGCGCACCGCGGTCTCGGCGTGGGGCACGACCGTGGAGCTGCCCTGGCCACCGACCGTCGAGCAGGCACGCGCCCTGACGGCCTTTGCGCCGTCCGCGCTTGCCGCGTTCGCTCGACTGCGCGCGGGGCAGGAGCCGGTCCAGCCCGACCCATCGCTCGATCTCGTGCCGGGCTTCCTCCACCAGCTGACGGGCTCACCGCCGGACGAGGGCACCGCCCGGGCGCTGGATGCGTACTTCATCGTCGGCTCCGAGCACGGGTTCAACGCCTCGACGTTCACGGCACGGATCATCACCTCGACCCGGTCGGACATCGCATCCGCCGTCGGCGGGGCGATCGGGACGATGAAGGGGCCGCTCCACGGCGGCGCACCCTCGGAGGTCGTGGACCAGCTCGCGGAAGTGGGCTCCGCAGATCGTGCCGAGCAATGGGTCCGCGAGGCGCTGGAAAAAGGCGAACGCCTGATGGGTTTCGGGCACCGCGTGTACCGCGCCTACGACCCTCGCGCGAAGGCCCTGCGGACCGTCGCCGAGGGCATGGCCCACAAGCCCGACTGGCTGCAGCTCGCGGTCGAGGTCGAGGACGTGGCGCTGCGCATACTGGCCGAGAAGCACCCGGAGCGGCCGCTCAAGACGAACGTCGAGTTCTACGCCGCGCCCGTGCTCATGGGCGTCGGTCTCACGCCGGATCTCTTCCCGGCCACGTTCTCCCTGGCACGGATGGCCGGCTGGACCGCCCACGCGCTCGAGCAGGCCGCGAACAACAAGTTGATCCGCCCGGACGTGAACTACGTCGGGCCGCAGGAGCGCGACCTCCCCGGCTGAGCGGCCTCAGGCGATGGGCGCGTCCACTCGACGGTAGAGCGTGATCCGCCAGAACCAGGTCGTATCGCTCATGACCGGAGTGAAGCCGGCGTTTCGCACCGCCGCATCCACATGCGATTCGACGTGGAGGTAGCCAGGACCCCAGCCCGCCACGCGCCGGACGGCGTGATACACGGCCGCGACCGCTCGCATCCACCACGTGCTGCGCGGATAGATCACCGCGTACGACCGTCGCGCCTTCGCCGTCGACTCGCGAACCAGCGCGGGCATGTCCGGATAGCAGCACAGGACCCGCAGGAGGATGACGACGTCGGCCGGATCGATCTCCTCCGCGATCTCGACGAAGTCGCCGTGCCGATACGCGATCCGGTCGGCATCGCCCTGCCGTCGGGCCTCCTGCTGCGCGACGTCGAGGTACGCCGTGGAACCGTCGACATCCGTGACCGATCGGACGCCGGCCCGAAGGAGGTCGTGGTGGATCGCACCGACGCCACCTCCGATGTCGAGCACGGTCCGGTCCTCGACGCCGTCGGCGACCAGTGCCGCGAGCAGTCGACGCTGGTCGGCCCCGAGGCCGTGGCGGTGGTAGTCCGCCAGATCCTGGGCGGCGACGCGAGCATCGAAACCCCGCTCGAGGTCGGTTGGGCAGCAGGTGTCATCGGTGGACATTCGAGCTCACCCCGCGGACCAGGTTTCGTCAGAGCCAGCCGCGTCGCCGGAACAGCACGAAAAGGGCCAAGAGCAGTAATGCCATGAGCCCGAGGATGGCGAAGAACGTGACAGCTTCGCCCTCGCCCGGGAAGTGCACGTTCATCCCGAAGATGCTCGCAATGAGGGTCAGCGGCAGCAGGATGACGCTCGCCGCGGTCAGGACCCTGAACGAGTCGTTCAGCCGGTGCGACAGCACGGACTCGTTCGTCGACTCCAGGCCCTCGATGACCTCCTTGTAGTTCTCGAGCGTGTCCCAGATGCGCTCGGCGGCGTCCGAGATGTCGTCGAAGTAGATCTCGAGCTCGTCCTGGAGATAGCGCTGCTTCGTCCGCTCGAGGTCGCGGAGCACCGCGCGCTGCGGGCGCACGATCTTGCGGAAGTTGATGATCTCCTGCTTGGCCTCGGAAAGGTCGCGCACGATCTCGGACGAGCGGCCCTCGAAGATATCGTCCTCCAGGCGCTCGAGCTTGAGTCCGGTCTTGCGCAGCATCGGGAACGAGGCGTCGACGCCGGTGTCGACGAGCTTGTACAGGAGGTAGCCCGAACCCTTCGAGAAGACCTCCTGACGCAGGTCGGCCTTCTCGCGGTAGCGATCGAACATCGCCGACAGCGGCGGCAGCGGGATGTTCGGCAGGGTGATCAGGTAGTCCGGCCCCAGGAACAGGTCGAGCTCGGCAGTCAGGATGCGGCCGCTGTCCTTATCGAACAAGGGGAAGTGGAGGACGATGAAGACGTAGTCCGTGTACTGGTCGAGCTTGGGGCGCTGGTTGCGCGAGTACACGTCTTCCATGTCGAGTGGGTGGAAGTCGAAGTGTTCCTCGAGCCAGTCGCGGTCGGCGGTCCGCGGCGATTCGATGTGGATCCAGCGCAGGCCCGCTTCCTCGATGATCTCGGGATCCGAGACCGCGTTGGGCATGACGGGATCCTCCGGACCGCTCGGACGGCGGCGCGGGCGCGGCAGCGGACGCGGGAGCGCGAGGTTCGGCACGTTCCCATCGTACGGCACGGAGCGCGGGCGACGCGGGCGCACGCATGGCGTAGAGTCCGGTCGCCCGATCCTGTCTGGCGAGTGCGATGGGAGCCCATGACCGACCTGTCGATCGACCGACCCGCCGCGACCGAACCCGCGCCGCTGGCCGAGCGCGCGTGGCGCCATCGGTACGACATCGTGGGTCTTGTGCTCGCAGCCGCGATCTGGGTGGCGATCGTGGTGTTCTCCGAGCCATTCGGGCGGCTGTGGGGGACGGGCCAGGACGCGTACTGCTACTGGTTCCCGTCGCTGAGCGATCCCTACGCGCGCTCCGATTGGACCGATCCGATCGCCTACGTTTATTCGCCGGCGTTCCTGCAGTTCCTCGAACCGATCCGCGCACTGCCGTGGCAGGCCTATGTGGCGGTCTGGACGGCGATCCTGATGGGGGCCGTGTTCGTGCTCACGGGCCGGAAGTGGTTCGCGGTGGGCGTGGTGCTCGGGCTGATGGAGCTCGCGGGCGGCAACATCCACCTGCTCCTCGCGGCGGCGATGGTGCTGGGCTTCCGTTGGCCCGCGACGTGGGCGCTCGTGCTGCTCACCAAGATCACGCCCGGGATCGGGCTGCTGTGGTTCGTGGTCCGGGGCGAGTGGCGGCAGCTGTTCATCGCGCTCGGGGTGACGGCGCTGGTCGTGGCGGTTTCATTCGTGACGATGCCGGACGCCTGGGTGCAGTGGGTGGGCGTGTTGTCGCGCATCGCCGGCCGCGATGGCACGTGGGCCGCGGTGCCGATCCCGTTCCTGGTGCGCTTGCCCTTCGCGGTGGCGATCGTGGTCTGGGGCGCGCGGACGAACCGCCGCTGGACGGTGCCCGTGGCCGGGATGCTGGCCCTCCCCGCGCTCTGGTACGGCGGCCTCGCGATGCTGCTGGCGGTCATCTCGCTCCGAGAGCCGGCCACTCCGGCGCCAGGAACGGCCCAACCGACGAAGGAACCCTCGAACCCTGGGTCCTCAGCCGCATCCTGACCACTGTGCGTCCCCGCGAGGAGGCGGAACGCTCCTTTCCAGGCCGGTTCGAACGCTGGTGGCGCCACCGGCGGGCCACAGAGAGGATCGGGGCTCAGGTGCGATCACCGCCCGGCGGGACATCGAGCCAGCCCTCGCGGAGGGCGCGCATCGCGAGTTCCGTACGTGACGCGACGCCGAGCCGCTCGAACAGCCGGGCCAGATGGGTCTCGACGGTCTTGGAGCCGATCTTGAGGGCCGACCCGATCTCGTCGTTCGTCCGACCGTCAGCCACAAGGCGCACGACGTCGTGCTCGCGTGGGGAGAGGCGCGCCAGGCCGGCCGACGTCGGGCGCACCGCGAAGGCCAGGCCGCCCGCGGCGACTCGCCGGATCGCGTCGATCAACTCAGGAAGTGGCGCGGTCTTGAGCACGAACCCCGCCGCACCCAGCCGCAGAGCCGCCTCCGCATACTGCGGGTAGTCGTAGGCGGTCAGCACGATGATCGCGGGACGGGCGGGCAGGGGCGGCTCGGTTGCCTCGTCCGCGGAGCGAGCCGGCGTCAACGCCCGCAGACCGCTGTCGGTCCCGAGCCGGATGTCCAGCAGGACGACGTCGACGCGCGACGCATCGAACAGCCCAGCTGCCTCGGCGACCTCGAGCGACGGCGCGACCGTGACCACATCGATGTCGGCCTCCGCCCGCAGGATCGCCGCCGTTCCTTCGCCCACGACCGGGTGGTCATCGACGATGCCGACCCGGATCAGCGCGCGCGCCAGTCGAGGGCCACGTGAGTGCCGCCCGACGGCCAGCGTCGAACGTCGAGGATGGCGCCGATGGCCTCGGCCCGCTGCTCCATGTTGAGCAGGCCGAAGTGGCCGGCACGGTCCCCGCCTGGGCCCGCTTCGGGCTCGATGCCGGGACCGGCGTCGTCGATCGACAGCGTGGCGCCGCCAGGCGTCGTCGCGTAGCGCACCAGGATCGGTGGCTTGCCGTGCTTGACGGCGTTGGCCAGCGCTTCCTGGGCGACCCGGAAGAAGGCCAGCTCGACATCCGCCGGCGGTCGGGTCCCGTCGGAGCGTTCGAGTCGGACCTCGCCGCCGGCCAGGCGCTCGATGCGCACGACGAGCCAGTCGAGCGCCGGTCCCACGCCGAGGTCGTCGAGGATCGGCAGACGCAGGTCGCCACAGATGGCCCGGAGTCGATCCGACACGGTCCGCGCGATCTCGGCGCCCTCTGTGTCGCCGGCCGCATCGAGTCGATGCACGAGCAGTGTCAGCTCCTGGAGGGCGTCGTCATGGATGTCCGCCGCGACCCGGGCTCGCTCCGCTTCCGTCGCCGCGACGATGAGGTCGCGCTGGAGGACGGCGCGAGTCGCGAGTCGCGCCAGCGGCCGGATCGTGAACCGCCCAGCCGCGAGGATCAGGAGGAACCACAAGGCCAGCGGCAGGCCGTTGCCCAGGCCGGCGGACGCAAGCGCGATGCCCGGCGTGGCCCCGATGACGGCGTATTCGGCCGATTCAAGCAACCTGCCGCTGGCGGCGGGCATCGCAGGATCCGTGGTCCGCCGGATGGGTCCGGCAGCCCCGAGACCGGGGATGAAAGGAACGGCGGCGGCCAGCGCCCAGCGCGCCCAGCCCTCCCCGTCCCATGGCTGGCTACCCGACGCGACCAGCGCGATGACGATGGCCCCGACCGCACAGCCGGTCGCGGCAAGCGCGGCGAAATGGCGATCTTGCTCGTCGTCGATCCGCGCGATGAGGGCTGCGGCCAACGGGACCATCGCTGCGGCCGTGAGTACGCCGGCCAGCATGAACAACCACACGGACCAGCTCGCTTCGAGCGGCTGGACGAGGAACGGCACGGCCGTGGCCACGCTCAGTGCCGTCGCGAGCGGGCGCACCGTCTCGCCGGCGCGACCGGTCGCGAGCCACCAACCGACGAGCAGGAGTAGAGCTACGCCGAGCACATAGGTCGGGAGGGTCATCCGGATCCCATCACGGCCGTCGTCGTACAGCTGCACGGAGCAGCATTGGTCCGGCTCGCCCAGCTCCAGGAGGGCCGGCTCGATCGCCACGAGACTCGTCGGGGTTCTCGACACCAGGAATTCTCGCTCCGCCGGATCAATCTCGACGACGGTGGGCCGCGGCGGGTCGACGCCGATCGGCTTCAGCTCCGGGTACTCGCCCGTGACCGGGTCGGGGGTCGGCTCCACGCTCGGGTAGATCGTCTGCGGCATGCGGACGAGCGTCACGCCATCGACTTCCGTGACGATCATCCCCGGCAGGAGTCCGTACTGGGCGGCGGTGCTGCGCGGCTGGACGTCGGTCACGACGACGTACTCGTTGCTCGTCCCGAGCCGGATCCCGCTGTCGTACGTGCCGAACACGATCGTCGCGAGCCCAGCTGAGAGGGCGACCGCCACGATGGCCGCCGCGAGGCGGTCGATGGTCCGTTGGTCCATGCCTTCGACAGTAGCAGAGGGCCTGCCGTGGGCACGTCCGGGGAATCCCGGAAGCGGCCTACGGGAACGCGAGGCTGGGCGGCGGCACCTTCGCGCCCCACGATGCCCGCATGGCCAGCCGGGGAACTCGCCAGTCACCTGCGCCGACGCGTCGTCTTGGGGCCGACCGTCGGCGCCTTCCTCGCTTCGTCCTGATGGTCATCGCCGCCCTGATCGCGGCCGGGGTCATCGGCGGCTGCATCGGCTTCGGTTTGCGGCCGGATGCACGTTCGCCGGTACCGCCGGGCCCGTTGGGCGAGATCGTCGCCGATCCGGTCGCGACCGGGCCACCGATCGAGTGTCGCGGCGTTACGCGTGAGCGATGCCTGAGCGCCGGGTCGGTGGAAGGCATGATCGGGGGCATCGAGGTCAGCGACGCGGAGCGGGTCATCGTCAGCTGTGAGGGCGATCCTTGTACCGAAGCGGGGGGTGCGATGCGGATCGACCTGCTCCTGCGTGATGGCACCACCGTCGAGGTCGCCCGCGGCGGGTACGGGGAGTTCCGTCAGCCCTGATCGGCCACCGGGTCGGCTACCGGGTCGCGCGACGGGCGCGCCGCGATGACGACCGCGCCGGCGATGAAGATGGCCGCGGCGACGAGGAAGGGTCCCGTCAGGCCGGTGACCGTGACGACGCCGGCCCCGACCGCCGGCCCGAGGATGCCCGCCGCGTACAGCGGCAGGTACACGAGGTTCAATGTCGCCGAGCGACGGTCCGGTGGGACGTCGATGGCGAGGAGGCCGAAGACCATCGCACTCACGCTCGCGGTCGCCGCGCCCGAGATGACGGCGAGGCCGGCCAGCGCCGCGACGCTGGAGACGAACGGCATCGCGAGCAGCACCACTCCCCCCGCAGTCAAGGCGCCAACGAGGACCGCGCGGAATCCGGTGCGGTCGCCCAGCACCCCACCGAGGGGCGAGATCACGCCGCCCACGAGGGCCGCCGTGCCCATGACGAGCGCGATCGCCGACGCGAGCCCAGGTCCCGTGCCGGCCAGGCCCTCCACGAGCACCGGTATGTATGGCCGGGTCATCTGGGTCGCGAGGAACGATACGCCGAAGATCAGGAAGATCCGCCGGACGACCGGATCGGCAAGGACGCCGCGCACCGCGCCGAACGCGAGGTCGATGACCCGCCCGGTCGGCACGACCTCCGGCCGCACCTCGCGCGACCCGAACGCGACGAGCAGCGCGGTGCCGATGGACAGCCCGGCCGACAGCCAGAACACGGCGGGCAACGACCAGCCGAGGCCATCGATGAGGAGGCCCGCCAGGGCCGGTCCGACGGCGAACCCGATCGGACCCGAGGCGCCGAAGATCGCGATCGTCGTGCCCAGTCGGCGGTTCGGCGTCACGTCGCGGATGCCGGCGAGCATGACCCCGGTGTTCCCGAGCTGGAACCCGATCAGGAGCATGCTCAAGGCCAGCTGCCACGGTTCCCGCGACAGGGCTACGCCCGCGAACACCACCGCTTCCACGAGCGCGCTGCGCACGATGACCGCCTTGCGGCTGTACTTGTCCGCCCACACGCCCCACAAGGGCACGAGCGGCATGCCGACGACGAAGATCAGCGAACTGAACAGTCCGACGAAGGTGAGCCGGTCCGCCTCGGGGACGCCCATCTCGCGCAGGTAGGACGGGACGAGCGCGAAGATCTGGCTGACGCCGGCACCTTCGATCATCGAGGTGATCCAGAAGACGGCGACGAGGACCCGCCAGTCCTGCCTCGGGCGTGGTCGGGCCGGGATGGGTCCGGGCTCAGGGGTCACGGCGGGAGCCTAACGCGACCCGGGTCCGTCGTGCCGCTCCCAGGGGACGCGACCGCTCGGCCTTCGAGCCTACCGGAGCGCTGCCCGGCCCGCTTGGATCGGGCCGGGCCGCGGGGGGCGTGCACGTGAAAGCGCCCGAAGGAACTGGTAGGAAACCGGCCGATCGGCCTCCCTTCGGCTCCGAACAAGTCCGGAGTCTCCGGGTGCCGCCCGTGAACCTCGCTCGCTGGCCTTGCGACCCTCGAACCTGGTTCCCGATCCCGCTCCGAGGATCACTCCCCGGTGCGGTCTGGCGGTTCACACCTGCCCCTTCGGGCAAGACGAAATGTAGATGTAACGGTATCGGGCCACAACAGCCTTATCCACGAAATCAGATGAAACTGCCGCGACCTTATCCCCGAGTTTCCCACCGATGTGGACGGCCTGTGGAGAAGCCGCAGCCCACGGCATCCACAGGCGCCGACGGCGGCGTAGAGTCATACAGGGAGGTGTGCACCGTGGCTCGATTGCTGGCTCGTCTCGTGGCCCTCAACGACGGCTGGGCGCGACCCCTCGGCGACTTCAATCATCGCTGGGTCTCCGCGCTCTTCCGGCCGATCCGACCGATCAAGGACCTGCTCAACGGCCGGTGGCTGGGTCACCCGCTCCACGCCGCCTTGACCGACCTCCCGATCGGGCTGCTGCTCGGCGCCGTCATCCTCGACCTCGTCGGGCAGCCCGGCGCGGCCGACGTCGTGCTGCTCGCGACGATCGTGACGATGCTGCTCTCCGCCCTCTCGGGCCTCGCCGACTACTCCGACACGGACGGCACGGCGCGGACCCGAGCCACGACCCACTCGACCCTGATGGTCGTCGCGCTCGTGCTGCTCATCGTCTCCGCGGTCCTGCGCACAGGCGCTCCCGCCGATCGCACCGTGCCGATCGTCTTGTCGATCATCGGTTTCCTGCTCGTGTCCGCCGGGGCTTTCGTCGGCGGCGATGTCGCCTACGTCCTGGGCAACATGGTCAGCCGCCACGCGTTCCGGGGTGCCGGCCAGAAGTGGATCCGCCTGGACACCGGCGACATCACCGACCTCGCGGCGATGCCCGACTCGACGCCGACGAAGATGCGGGCAGGGATCAACGACCTGGTCGTCGTTCGTCTCGGTGAGACGGTCCACGCCCTCCACGCCGTGTGCGCCCACGCCGGCGGCCCGCTCGACGAGGGCACGATCGTCGATGGTTGCGTCGAGTGCCCCTGGCATGCGTCGCGCTTCCGGCTCAGCGACGGCCTCGCGCGGCAGGGGCCGACCGTCTACGACCAGCCGAGCTACGAGATCCGGGCCGCCGAGAGCGGCGGTTACGAGGTGCGCCGGCGCGTCGTCACCTAGCCCGCCCGCGATCCCGCATCGTGTCGACGCTGGTGCTTCCCGACCCGAGCCTCGTCGTGCTCATCGGGGCGGCGGGTTCGGGCAAGTCGACCCTCGCCGCGCGCCTGTTCAACGCGCAGGAGATCCTGTCGTCCGACGCCCTTCGAGCCGCCGTGTCCGGCAACGAGGCCGACCAGCGCGCCTCGGCCGTCGCCTTCCGGATCCTCCACAAGATGCTCGAACAGCGAATGGGCCGCCGGGAGTCGACCGTGGTCGACGCCACGAACACGAAGGGCGAGTTCCGGCGACCACTCCTCGAACGCGCCCGCGCGACCGGTGTCCCGACCGTCGCGCTCGTCCTGGACCTGCCGCCTGAGATCATCCGCACCCAGAACGCCGGGCGGACGAACCGCGTGGTCGACCCGGCCGTCGTCGATCGCCACGTCGCCGCCATCCGCCGCACGATCGACGGGGGCCAGCTGATCGCCGAAGGCTTCGACCACGTCGTCCTGCTCCGCTCGCCCCACGACGTCGCGGCGCTCCGTGTGGAGCGCCGAAAGCCGGCCCGCCCTCGCGAGCCGGCCACTGGACCCGCCGCTACGTCCGGTTGACCCGCCCGAAGGCGCGCGCTCGCACTTCGACCCACACGCCATTCCGCAGATAGACATCGTCGCGAACGAGTTCGAGTGCCGCCTCGGCACTTTCCGCGCGCACGAGGATCACCGACGCCGACACGTCCGCGAAGGCCCCGGCCTCGACGAAGACCCCAGACCCCAGGCGCTCGCGGATGCCGGCAAGGTGCTCGGCCCGGAACGGCTTCCGTGTCTCGGCGGCGTCGGGCGCGTACGTCGCCTCCACAAGCCACACCGATTCAAGGACGCCGTCAGCGGGCGATGACATGGCCGGCAGTCTACGCGGACCCGATGCCGATGAGGACGATCGCAACCGCGGCCAGCACGATGCCCACGGTGTGGTCACGCGTCACGCGCTCCTTGAGGACGATCGCCGCGAGGATCACGGTGGTCACCGGGTAGAGCGCGGACAGCACTGCGGCCACCGCCCGGGCCCCGGTCTGGACTGCCAGGAGGTAGAAGCTGTTGCCAGCCATGTCGAGCACGCCGACGACGACGACTGCCGGGATCACGGCGGTGGACAGCCGCCAGGCGGAGCGCGTTGCCAGCACGATGACGATCACCAGGAACGCCTGGACGAGCCGAATGATCGTGAGCGAGCTGAACACCTGGCCTTCGCTGAGCCCTGAGATGACGATGCCGAAGGACCCGATCGCGACGCCCGCGACGAGCGCCTCCGGCAGCCCGGCTCGCCCGCCGCCCTCGTCCGCCACACGTGAGACGAGGACGACGGAGAGGATCGCGAGGCCGATCCCGACGAGAACCATCACCGCCGGGACCCCCTGAAGGACGATTCCGCCTACGACGGGGATGATGGCCGCGAGGACCCCGGTGACCGGTGCCACGATCCCCATGCGGCCGATCGCCAGCCCGCGGTACAGCGCCGTGATCCCGACGCCACCGAACGTGCCGGCCACGAGGCACAGCAGCAGATCGGTCCCACGCGGAACGGATTCGCCGCGAACCAGGGTCAGGCCAAGGGCGATGCCCATGCCGACGAGCTGCGACAACAGGACCACGCCGAACACGGGCGCCCGCCGGCTCGTCAGGCCGCCGCCGAAGTCGCCGGCACCCCAGGCGGCCGCGGCGGCCAGCCCGAGAACGACCGTCGCCGTCCCCGCCGGAAGTGCCTCGATCAGACGCCGACCCCGGTCGCGGTCGTCTCTTCCCGCGCGAGCGACGGATCCTCGACACCCACATCCACGGCGGTCGGCCCCGGCAGCTCGACCACGGCGTCCGCCGCGCCGTCGTATCGATCGGAGGTCGTCAGGTAGATGATCTGGAAGTCGGACGCGACCTGCTTGAGCAGTTCGAGCGCCCGCGTCGCCCGGGTGTCATCGAGCGTCACGAACGGATCGTCGAAGACGAGCGGTGGCCGGCGATCGCCGGTGACGAGCCGGACGAGGCCCAGCCGCGCGACGAGGTAGACGAGATCGAGCGTGCCTTGGCTCAGGCTACCGACCGGCACCCAATCGCCAAGCTCGGGGGCATGGACCTCGATATCGAGCGTCTTGTCGTCGACCCGGATGCGCCGATACCGACCGGCCGTCACCGTCGCGACGTCACGGACCATGTGGCCCTCGAGGTAGCGGGTCGCGGTCTTCATCGTGGCGACCTCGGCCCGATCGATGGCGTTGAGGGTGGTGTCCAGCACGCGATGTCGTCGGCGCAGGGTCTCGAGCTGCTCGCGCCAGCCGGCGAGGCGCTCCGCTTCCGCGGCGACCTCCTCGGCGTCGACGGCGTTGGCCTCCACCCGTGCCCGGGCGTTCGCCTCGTCGTCGCGGGCCCGCTCGAACACGCTCTCCTGATCGCGCACCTCGACCTCGAGCCGCTCGCGGGCCCGCGGTTCCTTGGCGATCGGCCCCAGGTGTTCGAGCGCACTCGTCTTCTGATCGACCTCGTGCGCCGCCGCATCACGTTGCGAGGCGAGTGACTCGTGCGGCTCCTTGCCGACCAGGCCATCCAGCTGGGCGGTCAGCAGATCCATCCGCGCGACGTGCGCCTCCTCACGGCTGAGCAGATCCTCGGCCGCGACCAGGTCGTCGAGACCGAGAGCGCCGAGTTGCTTGTCGGTGTCGACCTGTGCCTGGCGGAGCTCCGCCTCCATCTCAGAGCGACCGCGCAGCCGGCGGTCGATCTCCACGTCGCGGAGCTGTTCCTGCATCTGCGACGAGCGTCGGAGCCAGACCGCGACCAGCGTGAGGATGAGCCCGATCCCGGCGGCGGCCGCACCGAGATACTGCGGGGCGACCCCGAGATCGAGGATCCCAAACGTGGCGGCCAGGAACGACCCGCCCGCCACGATCACGCCGACCAGGACGAGCAGGATCCCCCAGCGCGACAACGGACGCCAGGTGGGCTCCGGAGCGACGTCGAACTGGACGGCGATCTCGCCCGAGAGGGCGGCAGTCAGTTCGCGGATCTTCAGATCGAGCGCGCGCAGGCGATCGACACTCTGGCGGATGACCGGCAGCGGGTTGGGCGACGGGTGGGTCGTCGCCAGCGAGTCGAGCTCGGTGGCCACCTCGACCGCCTCGCGGAAACGGTCGTAGCGCTCCTGCGCGGCGATCCGCTCCGCCGTGAGCCGTTCGGCCTGGCGGGCCTTCTCGAGCATGCTGCGCCGTTCGACCAGGCTCCGGTCGGCGTCGGCGCGGCGCTCGCGCGCGCCGGAGAGGGCGTCGCGATCCTGCTCGAGCTTTGCGAGGGCCAGCTCGCCCTGTTCGACCGTCATCGCGGACGACGCCACGGCGTCCTCGGCGATCTTGAGACGACCCGGATTCTTGTCCCCCTTGGTGGCCAGGCCGTGCAGCGCGCGCTCCAGCTTCTTCCTGGCCCGGCCGGTCCCGCGGTCGGCGCCGCTGATGCTCGCCTGGAGTCGATCGCGCAGGGCGCTCTCGTCGCGCGCGAGATCGCTCAGCTCGTGGTGCCGGACGGACGCCGTGGAGCGGAAGAACGGCTCCGTGGGGATGCCGGACAGCTCGGCCATGACCTGGTCGGCGAGCGCGGGATCGGTGATGGCAGGCTGACCGTCGTACTGCAGATCGACCGTGCCGCGCTGCCCCGCGAAGGTCTTCTGGAGGGTACCGGTGGCCTTGCGGCCGTCCTCCTCCTCCTGCTCGAAGTCGATGGAGATCCAGGTCCGGGCGTCCGGGCCGGCCTCCCACGGGCGGAGCGATTCGAGATCGGCCGCCGAGCTCGTGACGCGCCGCGTGATGGCCAGCTCGATGGCACGCTGGATCGTGGACTTGCCGGCCTCGTTCGGCCCGCGCACGACCGTAACCCCAGGCGCGAGGTCGATGTCAAGCTCGCGGTAGCGGCGCAGGTCGCGGATCCGGAGCCGCCGGATCCTCACAGCGACACCTCGTGGCCGGCCAGCAATAGCCGACCCAGACGCAGGGCGTCGCGCAGCTCGGCCGCCTCCGCCACGTGCGCCAGGCTGCCGGCGTCGGGCGCCGCCTCCAGCTCGGCGATGCGCGCCTCGAGGTCGCGGATGAACGCCCCGGCGATCGTGTCCGGTGGCGGCAGGGCCCCCTCCGTCAGCGCGGGCAGGCTGACGTCGCGGACGCGCACCTTGAGGAACGACCCGGCCAGCGCCGCCTCGATCTCGTCGAGGTGCAGGTCGAGCTCGTCCGGCCGGACCCCGACGACCCGGGCGTCGAGGACGAGGTTCGGATCGCTCTTCTTGGCGAGCATCTCGATGAGCGCGGGCTGGGCCGAGATGTTGGCGGCGTCGAGCTGGAGCTTCTCGAATCGGGTCGCGCCGACCTGCCGCTCCTGGACCGTCACCGAGCGGCGACCGTCGGCCTCCTCGAGCTCGACGAGGAGGACCTTGCCGGCCCGGTCCTGGTCGAGCGCGACCGGCTCGGGGGCGCCCGCGTACGCGTATGTGACCCCGCCGGCTCTCGATTGCTGGGCGGAGTGCCAGTGGCCGAGCGCAAGGTAGTCGAACCCGGTCGCCGCGATCTCGTCCGTGGTGATGACGACGTCGTCGCGCTCGGACTTGCCGGGGATCGCGATCGATCCGTGAACCATGCCGATGCGCCAGGTCGCCGGCGAGTCGCCTGCCTGGCCGGCTAGATCGCGCAATGGGCTGTGCGGCGCCTTCTTGGTCCCGAACACGGGGCCGTGGACGATCACGTCGCAGGCCTTGATGTGCACGCTCGGCTGGTCCGGCGAAAGGACCGTGACGAGGTCGTCGTCCGGGAGGCTGCCGGCGAGGGCCTTCAGGTCGTAGGCGCGATAGATCGACGCGCGGTCATAGCAGTCGTGCGTGCCCGGGACCACGACCGTCCGGATCTTCGAATCGGCGAGTCGCTTCAGCTGGGCCGCGACGCGCTCGACGGAACGTCGCGGTTGGACGTTGCTGTCGAACAGGTCTCCGGCGATCAGGAAGAGATCGGCCTTCTCGGCGAGGGCGAGGTCGATCGCCGCGGCGAAGGCGGCGAACTGTCGTTCCCGCTGGGCGCTCGCCTGCTCGCCGAGGTCGTCGTGGCGTGCACCGAGGTGGACATCGGCGGTATGGATGATCCGTAGCATCCGCTGGGGCAGGGCCTCCGTGGTCGGCGTCTTGGTCGATCACGATCCGGTCCACCCTGTGGCGGTGAGTCTGGCGCGAGCGAGGCGCCCCCGTGACTCCCCGCTCGCCGTCCCGGATCCTCGCTGGCCATTGTGACAGGTCGCTTGTCACGACCGCCAGCCCGGTCGAACGCCTGCGATGTCCCTTTTTTCGACCCGTTGTATCCTGCGCCGCACTAGAACCGGTGCGCCCCGCAGCAGGGACTTCCATATCGGCACCTGGGTCAGCGCGGGCCCGGCTTCTCTCGCCAGACCACGCATTCCCGTCCGCCGATGCGGCTGCCTCCGTGGCGCCCGCCGACCACTGCGTCCTGGAGGAGCATCGTGACCTACGTTGATCGGACTCTGAACTGCGTGGATTGCGGCGTGGAATTCATCCACTCGGCTGCCGACCAGGAGTACTACGCGCAGAAGGGCTTCTCCAGCGACCCGAAGCGATGCACGAGCTGCCGAGCCAGCCGACGAGCGGCCCGCGACGGCGGCTACGACGTCCGCGACATCGGCGGCCCGCGCGGCTATGAGCGAGGCGAGGATCGCCCTGATCGCGAGTACTTCGCGGTGGTCTGCTCGTCATGCGGCAACCAGGCGCAGGTCCCCTTCAAGCCCCGCATGGACCGCCCGGTGTACTGCTCCGACTGCTTTAGAACGGTTCGCCCGGACTGACGTCCGGGCTCTGTCAGGTCGGCACGCCGTATTGACGGCGCGGGCGTGCGTTGCCGGGTCCGCTCCTCGCTTACGCACCTCGGGTGCGTGCGCTCCGGTGCTCCCGCGGCGCCTTCGCCGGCACCATCCCTGCGGCGCGCTTCGCTAGACTCACCTAGATACGGAATGTCTCCCCGGCGCGGAAGCGCTCTCGGCGACGACCGCGCCAGACCGTGACCCGGCCGGCGCCGTGGACCTCCCACGAGCTGTCGCGGCCCACCGCCGCGGTCTCCTCGTCGATGCCGAGCACGACCGACCCGCGCGGCGCCTGAAAG
Source organism: uncultured Anaerolineaceae bacterium (assembly GCA_964522905.1). Classification (GTDB taxonomy): domain Bacteria; phylum Chloroflexota; class Limnocylindria; order Limnocylindrales; family CSP1-4; genus SPCO01. Next base: position 10,007 of record CAZFXH010000085.1, on the reverse strand, counting down.
GCGATCAACGCCGACAGCGGTTCAGGCCACGCGTCGTAATGCGGCACGACCGAGATCCCCGAGGCGAAGTCGAGGCCCCCACCCCAGCGCAGCGGCCACGGGACGACGCGCACGCGGAACTCGAACGCGTGACCGGCGAGGACCATCGCTCCGGCCGAGCACCCGGCCAGGACCGCGCCACGCTCGTGGGCGGCCCGCAGCGCGGCACCCACGGCGCTGCCCTCGAGCGCACGTCGCAGGTATCCGGGCTTGCCGCCCGAGAGGTAGATCAGGTCCGCCTCGCCGAGCGCCTGGGCAGCCGCGGGGTCGTCCGCATCCGCGCGGTCACGGACGAACACGGGCTCGACCTCGGCCCCGAGTGCCGCGAAATGCGCCACGCCCATCGACGCCCAACGCTCGAAGACATCCTCGCCGTCGGGGAATGATGCGGTCGGCAGCAGGGCGACCCGGGGGCGCGCCACACCGGTCGAGGCCAGGAGACCAGCGTCGACATCGGCCATCGCCGGAAGGAACTCACCGGCACCAATGAGCGCGACGGGTCCGGGCATACCGCGAGAGTCTATCTGCGAGACTGCGAGCATGACGACACGCCAGCGATGGACCCTCGTCGCGACCGTCATCGGGTCCGGGGCGGTCTTCCTGGACGGCAGCATCGTCAACGTCGCGCTGCCGAGGATCGGCCGCGAACTGCCGTCGTCGCTGTTCGGCGTGCTCGAGGGCCAGACGTACGTCGTCAGCGGCTACCTCGCGGTGCTCGCGGCGCTTCTCATCCTGGCGGGAGCCCTGTCCGACCACTACGGTCGGCGGCGCATCTACGCACTCGGGCTCGCCAGCTTCGCCGTCACGTCGGCTCTGTGCGGACTCGCGCCCACACTCGAATGGCTGGTCGCCTTCCGACTGCTCCAGGGCGCGGCCGGTGCCCTGCTCGTGCCCGGGGCGCTGTCGATCATCACCCAGACCTTCCCCAGCGGCGCCGCGCGAAGTCGCGCCTTCGGCGTGTGGGCCTCGGCCACGTCTGGGCTGATCCTGCTCGGCCCGCTGGCGGGCGGGCTGCTGGTGGACACCATCGGCTGGCGCGTCGCGTTCCTCGTCAACGTCCCGGTCCTCGCGTTCGCGCTGTGGGTCGTCTACCAGCACGTCACCGAATCACGGGACACCGGGTCCTCCCGCACGTTCGACTGGCTCGGTTCGGCCGTCGCGGCGCTCGCCATCGGCGGGCTCTCGTTCGGGCTCGTCCGTGGCGGCGAGCACGACTGGCAGGACACGCTGTCGTGGGTGTCGATCGCGATCGGCGTCGTCAGCCTCATCGCCTTCCCGATCCTTATGGCGAGGCGCCGCGATCCGCTCGTGCCACTGTCGCTGTTCCGCTCGCGATCGTTCACGACCATCAATCTCGCGACGTTCTTCATCTATGGAGCCCTCTATGTCACGTTCAGCTACCAGGGCATCCTGTTCCAGAACGTCCTCGGCTATTCCGCGCTCGCGGCGGGCGCCGTCGGCCTGCCCGTCGGGGTCTGCCTGACGCTCCTTTCGGCACGCGTCGGCACCGTCGCCGGACGGATCGGCGCCCGGCCATTCCTCGTGGCGGGACCGCTCCTCATGGCGGCCGGACTGGTCTGGTTCGCTCGCCTGCCCGTCGACTCCGACCCGTGGCTGGCGTCGATCGCTTCGCCCATCACGCTGATGCCGCCCCCTGACGTCTTCATCGACGTCCTGCCGTCGATCCTCCTCTTCGGGTTCGGCATCTCGTGCATCGTGGCGCCATTGACGACCACGCTGATGGGCTCGATCCCGGAGCGGTACTCCGGTCTGGGCTCTGCGCTCAACAACGCGATCGCGCGCGTTGGCCAGCCGCTGCTCGGAGCCGTGATCTTCGTCGCGATCAGCGCGACCTTCTACTCGACGCTTGGAGGACTGGCGCCGGAGCTGGACATGCGCGAGGCGGAGGTCCGAGCGGCCTTCTCCCCGTTGAATGCCCCCGATGCCGATGTCTCGCAGGCGCTGGTCGCGGCGGCCCGGCAGGCGTCCGTCGAGGCCTTCCACCAGGCGATGCTCGTGGCCGCCGGGCTGCTGGTCATCGGCGCGGCCGTCTCGTGGTACGGGTTGCGCGACGAGACCGCGGGCCGCGTTGCGCACACGGACGAGGCACGGGTGGCCGCGGCGTGATGGGCGAGTCCGACCCGACCCCGACGCGCGACTGGGACGCCCGGACGTACGACCGGGTGGCGGACCCGATGACCCGCTGGGGCTCGACCGTGCTCGACCGCCTCACGCTTCGTGGCGACGAGCGGGTGCTCGACGCTGGTTGCGGTTCAGGCCGTGTCACCGAGCAGCTCGCCGATCGATTGCCTCGGGGTCGGGTCGTGGCCCTCGATGGCTCGGCGTCGATGGTCGAGGCGGCGCGCCGACGTTTGAAGCGCTTCGGCGACCGTGTCGAGTACGTCGTTGCGGACCTCGGCGCGCCGCTCCCGATCGGCGGCCACGTCGACGCGGTCCTCTCGACCGCCACGTTCCACTGGGTGCCCGATCACGACGCCCTCTTCGCGAATCTTGCCGCGGTCATGCTGCCCCGTGGCTGGCTGGCCGCCCAGTGCGGTGGCGTCGGCAACATCGCGTCCATCCAGCGGGTGCTTGCCACGATCCGCGACGGCTGGCTGGGGGCGGTCCACTTCGAGACGCCCGACGCGACGGCGAAGCGCCTGGAGGCGGCCGGCTTCGAGGCGATCGAGTGCTGGCTGACGGAGGAGCCGACTCGCTTCGAGCCCGGCGAGCCGTTCGAGACCTACCTGCGCACCGTGGTCCTGGGCGCCCACCTCGGGCGGTTGCCACCGACCGATCACGACGCGTTCGTTCGCGCCGTCGCCGAGGGCGTCGGCGAGCCGCTGATCGACTATGTCCGCCTGAACATCACCGCCCGCCGGGCCGATCGCTAGGCTCGGACGCCCGGAACGTGCCGGCGACGGGGCCGGTTCCGTCAGTCGCGGACTCGGAACGCGTCGCCATGACCCGGGTACACGATATCGGCGGCGGCGAGGACGCGGGCTCGACCCCGCTCGAGCGCAGCCTGGTCAGAGGCGTACGGGTCGATCTCGGGAGTCCGATCCGCGCCCATCCACAGGTGCGTCATCGCGTAGACGGCGTCGTCCGCCTCGACGATGAGCGTGATGTCCTCCTCGGAGTGGCCGGGCGTCAGCCAGAGCTGGGTATGGGGCGCAAGGTGATACCCGTCGCCATCGTGGTCGAGCCAGAGATCGTCGCGATAGCGGGCCCAGAAGTCGACGACCTCCGCATTCGGGAAGAGCGCCACGTTCATCGTGTGGTCCGGGTGGTGGTGCGACAGCGAGACGTGGGTGACGGCCTCCGGCCGGACCCCGAGCGCCGCGAGTGGGTCCAGGATGAGCGAACGCCGCGCGACCATGCCCGGGTCGACCACGATCAGCGCGTCCCCGTCACGTACCAGCACCACGGTCGAGGCCGTGTGCAGGCCGATGTAGCCGACATGGAGCAGGTGCACCGAGGTCATGGGCGGCAGTGTGGGCCTCAAGGGCGGGGCGCGGTCCCCATGTCGCGGCCGACGGGATGGGGCGGGCAGATCCGCGGCGACGCTGACACACTCCGCCCGTCCGAACCCCGATCTAAGAGGCTGCCGTGTCCGCGACGCCCGAGCACCCCGCCGACCTCGTCCTCAATGGCGGGCGGATCGCCACGATGGACGCTGCGCGGAGTTGGGCGAGCGCCGTGGCCGTTCGGGACGGCAGGATCGTCCGTGTCGGCTCGGACGGGGCGATCGCCCCGTTCGTGGGTCCGTCGACGCGGGTCATCGAGCTCCGCGGCCGGACGGTCACCCCGGGCTTCCAGGATGCCCACGTCCATCCGGTCCACGGCGGTCTGAGCCTGCTCCGATGCAACCTCCACGACTCCATCGTGGCCGCGGAATACCTCGATGTCATCGCGTCGTACGCGCGATCGCATCCGGACGAAACCTGGATCCGAGGGAGCGGCTGGTACATGGCTGCGTTCGAGGGCGGGACCCCGAGGCGCGAGGATCTCGACCGCATCCTGCCCGATCGTCCGGCGTTCCTGACGAGCCGTGATGGTCACAGTGCCTGGGTCAACACCCACGCCCTCGAGCTCGCCGGGGTGACCGCCGCGACCGTCGATCCAGGTGACGGCCGGATCGAGCGCGGGGCCAACGGATCGCCGAGCGGCACGCTCCAGGAAGGTGCGATGGATCTCGTCGAACGGCACGTCCCGGACGACACGCCGGCCGACCTCGAGGAAGCACTACGCCTCGGCCAGACCTACCTGCACGGGTTGGGGATCACGGCCTGGCAGGACGCGATCATCCGTCCCGGGTCGGAAGAGCACGCGTACGTCGCGCTTGCATCCCGAGGCGAGCTGACGGGCCGCGTCGTGGGGGCCATGTGGTGGGAGCGCCACCGAGGTGTCGAGCAGATCGAGGAGTTCGTCGAACGTCGCCGCAGCACGTCGATCGGCCGATACCGAGCCACAAGCGTCAAGCTGATGATGGACGGCGTCCTCGAGAACTTCACGGGCGCCATGATCGAGCCGTACGACGACGGTCGTGGCGGCGTGACCGACAACCGTGGTCTCAGCCAGATCGACCCAGACGGCCTGCTGAGCTGGGTGCCGCAACTGGACGCGCTCGGGTTCCAGCCGCACTTCCACGCGATCGGCGATCGCGCCGTGCGCGAATCACTCGATGCGGTCGCCGCGGCGCGCGCCGTGAACGGCCCGTCCGATACGCGCCCGCACATCGCCCATATCCAGGTCATCCATCCCGACGACCTGGCTCGCTTCCGTGACCTCGACGTGGTCGCCAACGCGCAGCCACTGTGGGCGGCGCACGACGATCAGATGGACGTGCTCACGATCCCATTCATCGGCGAGCGATGGAGAACGCAATACCCGTTCCGCGGGCTACGGTCGGCCGGCGCCGTCCTGGCGATGGGGTCTGACTGGAGTGTCTCCACGGCGAACCCCCTCATCGAGATCGAAGTCGCAGTCGAGCGGCAGCATCGCGACATCTTCGTTGGACGCGAGGTGTTCCTACCGGAGGAACGCCTCGAACTCATCGACGCCCTGGCCGCCTTCACCGTGGGCTCGGCCTACGTCAACCACCTGGAAACCGAGACCGGCACGCTCGAGGTCGGCAAGGCGGCCGATCTGGCCGTCCTCGATCGAGACCTGTTCGATCGCGGCGAAGGTGCGATCGGCGAGGCGCGGGTGGTCGGCACATTCGTCGACGGCACGCCCGTGTACGAGGACGCCGCCCTCAACGGCTGACCGTGGCGGCCAATTCGGCGCGCGAGGCAAGACTGGCATGGACGGATGACGATGCCGGAATGGCATCGAACGTCGATGGTGCCGGACGCCCGCTAGGGCGATGCTCTTGTTGCGCAACCGGAAGGACCGGGGACGCAGAAAGGAGCGATCAAGAAATGAACTCGTACTCGATCCTCGTGGTCAACGAGCACCTGGAGTATCTGCTCGAGGAAGCCGCGGCCCGCCGCGCGCAGACCGTCGAGAAGCCCGAACTGCTCAAGCGGATCGCTTCGGCTGCATCCTCGGTCAAGGCGGCCATCGACGCCCCCGCCGACTACAGCAAGTCGATCCTCCCGACGCTTAACGACTACCCGTACCGGAGCTGAGGCCTCCTCCCCTCGGTTCCGCTCGACCTCCCTCCCATACGCGAACGACCCCCGGTTCCTCCCCGGGGGTCGTCGTGTGTCCGCTGGTAGCGCCGGTCAGTCGCGATCGCCGCGCAGTCGCCGCATCTCCTTCTGGATTTCCGCCTCGCGGCGTGCGTCGTTGACGCCGTACACGCTCCACCAGTGCGCGACGAGCCCGATCCCCCACCCGATCGATGCGAACGCGGGCCACGGAACACCGCCGGCGCGATCGGTCGTGAACCAGATCGCCCACAGGAACCCGTTCACGAGCAGGTACACCAGGAGATGGACGCGAAAATCTTCGCGGGCCTTGACCCGGGCCTCCGCTCGGGCGCGCAGTTCGTCGTCGCTTTCGGTCGTCATGGCCTCACCTGGGGGCGGGATGTGTCGTCGCAGCCCACCCTACTACGCCGACGACAGGTCCTCGGACGTGTCGATGTCGCGCAGGGTCGCGGCGGTCGGGTCGTCCAGGCGCCACGCGGACTCCGGGACGACCTCGGCGTCGAGGGCCTTTGCGAGGGCGCGCAGCCGCCGCTCGCCGTGTTCGAGTAGCTCCGCGACCTCGGCTTGTGCCCGTCTTCGGCGCAAGGCCATCGGCAGCACAGACGTCTCGCCGTCACGACCGAGGGTCGCACCATCGGCCCCCGATGCGACGACGTCGAGCAACCGCAGAAGGACGGCCGGGACGAGGGTCGGCATGTCGCCGGCGACGACGATCACCCGTTCCGCCGTGGGGTCGAGCGCGACGAGGCCGGCTGCAAGACCCGCGAGCGGACCTTCGAACGCGACAGGGTCGTGAGCGAGCCGGACCCCGTCCGGCACGTCGAGGCTTGCGTGGGGCGCGGCCACCACGACGATGTCCGTCGCGATGGACCGGACCGCGCTGATGGCGTGGACGAGCAGTGGCCGGCCGTCGATCACTTCTGCCAGCTTGTCGCGCCCGAACCGCGACGACCGGCCGCCGGCGAGCACGATCGCCCCGATCCGTTCGGTCACGTCGCCGCCTCGGTCCGGCGCGGTGCCTTCGGGCCGGGAACATGGCCGTCGGGCGTGCGGCGCAGGATCGCCCGCCGGTCGAGGTCTTCGAGGATGGCCATCACGTACTTGCGACTCGTGCCGGTCGAATCCCGGTAGGCAGCCGGCGTCAACGGTGCCCGCGCCGCCAATACGAGGGCCTTGTCGGCCAGATCGCGATAGGTCGACATCGCGTAGGCCAGGTCGGGCTCCAGGACGACGATCCGGGCCGCGCGCTCCAGGGCCCGGACGCCGTCGGCCGGGCAACCGGCGATCCGCGCAGCATCCGCGAGCGGCGGCGGAGCCGGCACGGCCAGCAGCATCTCGAGACGATCCATCGCCGCGGCCAGGCCCGGGTCGGTGACCCGGCCGACCGCCCCTGGCCGCCGGATGACGTCGCCGTCACGCACCAGGCGGCCGTCGGCCACGAGGTCCTCGACGATCGGTGTCGCGGCGGCGAGCGCGCGGTCCCGAGTGATCGTCACCGACCGGCGCAGGGTCTCGGCCGCGGCGGCCCGAACGGTCCCGAGACTGGCCTCGTCCTTGACGACCGCGACCGCGCTGGCCATCGCAAGGGCTCGCACGTCTGGGGCAAGGGCGGTGCGCCCGCCATCGAGCACGGTACCGTGGAGATCGAGTCGGGCGTTCGCGCTCGGCCCGCCGGCCGCAAGTGTCGTGACCCGGGCCGCCGTCTGGCGCCGGCGAGAGATGCCGCGGGGCGGCATCACGTCGAGGACGACCCCGCCGATGGGATCCCTGGTCGAGCCCCGCCGGAGCACGAACCGGTCGCCTGCCGTGAGGGCGATCGTGGTCGAAAGTCGGATGGTTCCCGCGGCGACGCCGCCCGCCAGGTCCAGGGCGTCGCGTCCGGCGCGGCCGACGGACGCATCCACCGCGGCCGTCCCCGCGTGGAACCTCGCCCGGACCCGATCCGCGACGGAGCGCCCGAACGTGACGAGCACCCGGTCCGTCGAGCGGACCCGGGGATCGGCCGTGAGCGCCATCCCGCGATGGAGGTCCTCGATATCGACTCCGGCGAGGTTCAGCGCCGTGCGGCCACCGCCGTCGACGCCATCGACGGTCTCGCCGTGGACCTGCACCTCGCGGATACGTACGTCGCGGTCACCCGGCACGAGCCGGAGCGTGTCGCCGCGGGCAAGCGGACCGCCACGGAGGGTTCCCGTCACCACCGCGCCGCGGCCCTTGACCGAGAAGACGCGATCGATCGCGAGCGTCGGCGGACGAGCGGCCGGACGGTGAGCGGCGCGCAGGCCGTCGAGGGCCGCACGGACCGCGTCGATCCCCTCTCCCGTGACGCCGGACGCGGCGAGCACCGGGGAACCGGCAAGAGACGTCGGCGCGAGGAGGTCGGCCACGGCCGCGACGACCGCCGCGGCCCGCGCCGGCTCGACGGCGTCGATCTTCGTGACGACGGCGATCCCGGGAGCGACCCGGAGCGCATCGAGCAGGGCCAGGTGCTCGAGCGTCTGGGCGCGCGCGCCGTCGTCGGCGGCCACGACCAGCATCGCGGCGTCGACCTCACCGGCGCCGACGAGCATGTTGCCGACCAGCTTGTCGTGCCCCGGAACGTCGACGAAGTCGATCGAGGTCCCGTCCCCGATGTCGATATGCGCATAGCCGACGTCGATCGTCATCCCGCGCCGGCGCTCCTCGGGCAACCGATCGGCGTCGATGCCGGTCAGGGCGCGCAGCAACGTCGTCTTGCCGTGATCGATGTGCCCGGCTGTGCCGACGACGAGGGTCATGGGGCGCCGGTGATCGCCCACTCGATGGCCGCGGTCAGGTCGTCATCCCGATCGGGCTCCACGGTCCGCAGGTCCAGCACGACGCGACCGTTCTCGATGCGGCCGATGACCGGCGGCTCGCCCGTTCGCAATGCGGTGAGCGCGCGCGTCGCCGAAGCGGCGCGAACGCCCAACCCGACGGACGGGAGCGTCTCCCCGGGGAGCGAGCCGCCCCCGACCGTCGAGCGCAGTTCCACGAGCTCGACCGCGTCCCCGAGTCGCGACAGCAGGGCCTCCCCACGCATGCGCAACGCCACGATCGGCGTCGCGATCATCCGCCAGACCGGGATGTCGGTCGTGGCGCGGCCCGCGCGATACAGGCCGAGCGTCAACGCGACGCCGGCGATCGTGACCTTGTCGGGTCGCATCGCCCGGGCCAGTGGATCCCGCCGCATCCTGGCCACCAGGTCCCCGCGACCGACGACGAGACCCGCCTGCGGCCCGCCGACGAGCTTGTCGCCGCTGAACGTCACGACGTCGGAGCCGGCTGCCAGGCGCTCCTGCGGCAGAGGTTCGTGCGTGAGCCCGTACACGGCCGTCTCCAGGAGGGCACCGGACCCGAGGTCGTCGATGACGATCGCGCCATGCCGGTGGGCGAGCTCGGCGACGGCGACCGGGTCCGGCGTCTCGGTGAACCCGGACATCGCGAAGTTCGACGGATGGACGCGAAGGACCGCGCGTGCCCGGCCCTCGGTCAGCGGCGCCTCGAAGTCGTCGGCGCGGGTCCGGTTCGTCGTCCCGACCTCGATCAGCCTGTCACCGGCCCGGCGGACGATGTCCGGGATCCGCACGCCACCACCGATCTCGACCAGCTCGCCACGCGACACGATCACGCCGCCCCGCCCCGCCAGCCCCACGGCGAGGGCCAGCGCGGCCGCGTTGTTGTTCGTGACGAGCGCGTCCTCGGCGCCGGTCAGCGCCACGAGGTGGTCCTCCGCGATCCGTGCCCGCGCTCCGCGACGTCCAGTGCCGCGGTCCAGCTCGAGGAGCAGGTACTGCGTCGCGAGCTCCGTGGCCGCCTGTGCCGCGACCGCCGGCCAAGGTGCCCGACCGAGGTTGGTGTGGACGATCACGCCCGTGGCATTGATCACAGCCGGCGGCGCAGCGACGACCCGGCCGGCGAACCCGTCGAGGCGGTCCACGACGATCGCCGCGAGCGCGTCGAGGTCGACTGGCGCGGCGCCGTCCGTTCGAAGGCGGGCCCGCTCGTCGTCCACCACCGCGCGCGTGACCGCCAGCACCGGCGCAGCATCGCGTGGGCCGCTGAGCCGCTCGCGCACACGGGCGAGGACGCGCTCGACGCTGGGCGGACGCGGCCGGTCGGCCGGCTTCGACGACATCGGATCTCCATCACGGCGCGTGGCGGGAGCGCGTGGGAGTCGAACCCACCGCGCCACGCCGAGCGCGGCGCCACCGGTTTTGAAGACCGGGGGACCCACCGGGACCCCTCCGCTCCCGTGGTCGATGGTAGCGCGCGGGAAGCCATGGGCCCTTG
>CAZFXH010000084.1:0-21406 GCA_964522905.1 uncultured Anaerolineaceae bacterium | reverse complement strand
CCGTGCGTTTGGACGAACGCCGCCGCCCGATCGGGGTCGAGATCCGCCGCGGCGACCAGGCGGATCGCTGGGTGGGTCGGGGCGTCGCGAGCGTATCCGCCCGCGATGTTGCCGGTACCGATGATGCCGATGCCAAGGGGTGTCATGTACGGAGAGGCTACGTCAGTTCGATGCCCTATCGTGCGCGGATGCGACACGACCAGATCGCGCTACAGCTCTACACGGTTCGCGGGCTCATGGCAGACGACCTCGAGGGGACGCTTCGGGCCGTCGCCGCGGCCGGGTATCGAGCGGTCGAGCTCGCCGGACTGCCCGAGACCGCCCCCGGTGCGCTTGCCGGGCTCCTGCGCGATGCCGGGCTCCGCGTGGTGGCCTCCCACGAGGGCATCGAGCTGCTGCGCGACGACGCGGCGTCCGTCGCGGATCGGCTGGCGGAGGTCGATTGCCCGCGAGTGATCGTGCCGTGGATGCCGGAGGAGGACCGGCAGACCGCGGACGACGTCCGGCGCTTCGCATCGGAGCTCGGCGGGTTCGCGCGCGATCTGGCGGTACGCGGGGTCAGGCTGGGCTATCACAACCACGCCTTCGAGTTCGCGCCCCTGGACGGGAGCACGGTCTGGGACATCCTGCTCGCCGAGCTTCCGCCCGAAGTGGAGATCGAGCTGGACGTGTACTGGGCAGCGTTCGGTGGCCGCGATCCCGTGGCCGAGATCCGGGCGACGGCCGATCGCGTCCGGCTCCTGCACATGAAGGACCGTGTATCCGGTCCTGAACCGCGGGACGCCCCACCGGGCGAGGGAACGCTGCCGTTCGTGGAGATCGTGGAGGCGGGCAGGGCGGCCGGTGTGGCGTGGTACGTGGTCGAGCAGGACGTGCCGAACGATCCGCTGACCGACATCGGTAGCGCGTACCGGTTCCTTCGATCGCTCGCGGGCGACTGATGTTGCGCCGGCATCCCTTCTCGAGGGAGACGGAGCCGACAACCGCGGGTGGCACAATGCCCCGCATGAGCGACTCCACGCCCCCGCCGCCCGCGCGGACCGTGGATCCGCTCGTCGCGGGCCGCGAAGCACTCGCGCGCCATGCGTGGCAGGAGGCCTTCGAGCGACTCTCGCAGGCGGACGAGGCAGGGCAGCTCGCGGGCAGCGACCTCGAGGCACTCGCCCTGGCCGCATTCTTCGGCGCTCATGCCCAGGGGGAGCTCGAGATCAAGGAGCGCGCGTTCAAGGCGCACGAGACGGAGGGCAACGAGCTTCGCGCCGCGTATCTCGCGACCGACATCGCGCGCACCTACGGGTACGCCGGCAAGTACTCGATCGCTTCGGCCTGGAAGCGCCGCGCGGAGCGGATCATCGGGACCGAAGGTGAAACCTACGCCCACGGTTACCTCGCTCTCATCGGCAGCGAGGCCGCACACGCCACGGGGGACGTCGATGCGGCGCTCGACCTCGCGGAGCGGGCCGTGGTCATCGGCACTCGCTCGGCTGACGCCGACCTCAAGGCGTATGCGATGACGAACCTCGGCATCCTGAAGATCGCGTCGGGAGCCGTGTCTGACGGATTCGCGCTCATGGAGGAAGCCTCGATCGCGGCGGTCAACGGCGAGCTGTCGCCGTTCACGAGCGGGATCACGGCCTGCCAACTGATCGGCCAATGCCGCGACCTGACGGATTACCGCCGAGCGAGCGAATGGATCGAGGCGACCGAGAAGTACTGCGCGGGGCAGTCCGTTTCGGGATTCCCGGGCGTGTGCCGGGTGCATCGCGCAGAGGTCGCGGCGGTCAGCGGCGCCTGGGAAGCCGCCGAGCAGGACCTTGAGCGGGCGACGATCGAGCTTGATGCCTATAACGCCACCCCGCCTCAGGCCGATGGCTTCTACGCGATCGGCGATATCCGCCGACTCCGGGGCGATTTCGCAGGCGCGGAGGTCGCGCTGCGTGAGGCACATGCGCGGGGTCGCTCGCCGCAGCCGGCACTCGCATTGGTCCGCCTGGGCGAGGGCAAGATCAAGGCCGCGGCCGCAGCCATCAGCGCCGCCCTCGACGAAGAGACATGGGACCGCTGGGCCCGGGCCCGGCTCCTCCCGGCGCAGGTGGAGATCGCCCTCGCCGGGGGCGACATCGCACGAGCGCGCACCGCGGCCGAGGAGCTCGCGTCGATCGTCGTCGGCTACCCCTCGCCGGCGCTGGAGGCCGGCCGCCGCACGGCACAGGGTCGCGTGCTTCTTGCCGAAGCCGATGCTCCCTCGGCGGCTCGCGAGCTTCGCGCTGCGATCAAGGGCTGGCGCGAGGTCGGCGCCCCGTACGAGGTAGCCAGGGCGAGGGCCGCCCTCTCGCGGGCCCTCCGGGCGGTGGGGAACGAGGACGAAGCGGAGCTGGAGCTCCAGGCGGCGCTGGACGAGTTCCGACGGCTTGGCGCGCGGGTCGACGTGGAGTCCACCGAACGCGAGCTCCGCGACGCCGAGGATCGTCGCAGCGGACCGGTCAGCACCAGGAAGACCTTCATGTTCACTGACATCGTCGGCTCCACCAATCTTGCCGAGGCCCTGGGGGACCAGGCGTGGGAGAGGCTGCTGCGCCGGCACGACGACACGCTGCGAAAGCTCGTAACGGATGGGGGAGGGGAGATCGTCAATTCGACCGGCGACGGCTTCTTCGTGGCCTTCGACTCGGCCCCGGCCGGGATCGACTGCGCGATTTCGATCCAGCGGGCCCTCGTCGAGCATCGAGACAGCACCGGCTTCGCCCTGTCCGTTCGCATCGGCCTCCATACGGCCGAGGCGAACCAACGCGGGATGGATTACAGCGGTGCGGCCGTGCACGTGGCGGCGCGTGTTGCGGCCCTCGCCGGGGGCGGCGAGATCCTCGCGACCTCCGACACGTATGCCGAAGCCCGGCACGTCTCGACATCGGGTGCGCGATCTGCGTCGATCAAGGGGATGACCGCTCCGGTGAATGTGGCGACGGTCGCCTGGGCCTAGCCGCCGCGCACCTCGCCATTCCGGCCAGGGTGCGACGTGTGTGGCGCCGGCGACGGAACCGCAGCCCTCGGGGCGGGACACATGGGATCGCGGCGGGCGTATCTTGTGCGCCATGGCCGCTGCGACCGACAGAGAAGAATCGCTGAAGCGGCTTGGTGGCGGGCGCTGGCAGACCCGTGACGAGCGCTTCACGATCGAGCCCCAATCGGGTACCTGGGTCGTGGTCGACGCCGAGCAGACGGACGACCTCGGGTTGGCGCTCGTTCGCGGGCCGTTCGGCAGCCTCGGGGCCGCGAAGGAGGCGATCGCGACCGCCCGGGAAGCGGAACCCGCCGCGTCGCCGCTGGCCGCGAAGTTGCGTGACCGGCCGGCGGCGAAGTCGAATGCGACCAACGATCGACCGCCCAAGGACGCGTCGTCGGCATCGAAGTCGGAAACCCCAAAGGCCGCGTCACGTTCCAGGACGGGCGGAGCTGCCCAAGCGGCCAGGCGCGCGAAGCCCGAACCGCCCGCGGAGCCGCGCTGGATCCAGGCCCTGGAGCCCCTCGATCGGCGCCGTGCCAAACGCCTCATCGACCGACTCGGCGAGGCCGGGGCGGCGGACCCGGAAGGGATCGCGCGGCGCGACATCGTCGGCGAGGTCCCGGCCGCGGCCGCCTTCGTCATCGCCCGCGAGATCAAGGCCCTGGGCGACGACGCTTCGCCGGCGAGGGTCGCCCGGCTGCTCGCGGGTGGCCGGGACGACGAGCTCGGGGTCCGCTGGCGCCTGGTCGACGGCGAGGATCGGCCGATCACCCTCGATGTCGAGGCGTGAGCCGATGGAGGCAGGCCGCAAGCGGGAAGAGCGCGAGCTCGAGCGGCCCTTCGACGAAGTCCGCACGACCAACGAGCAGCGTGACTGACGCCGTGACGGGCGCGCGGACCTACCGCGTCCCGGGCGCCGTGCTCACTGAACGCGAGCACCAGGTCGCCCTGGATCACGCCGACTCGAACGGGCCGCGCATCACCGTCTTCACCCGGGAGGTCGCCGCCCCTGACGGCAGCGACCGACCCTACCTGCTCTTCCTCCAGGGCGGCCCGGGCTTCGAGGCGGCGCGGCCGACGAGCCCACCGTCCGGCTGGATGAAGCGGGCTCTCGCGGAGTACCGGGTGCTGCTGCTCGACCAGCGAGGGACGGGACGCTCGACGCCGGTCGGGCCCGACATCCCCGGCGACACGCCGGAGGATCAGGCGTCATACCTGACGAACTTTCGGGCCGACTCGATCGTCCGAGACGCGGAGCACATCCGCCAGGAGCTGGGCGTGGACCGCTGGAGCGTGCTCGGCCAGAGCTTCGGTGGTTTCACGTCGATGACCTACCTGTCGGTCGCGCCCGAAGGGCTTCGCGAGGTGTTCATCACCGGCGGCCTGTCCCCGATCGGGCGACCCGTCGACGAGATCTACGGCGCGACCTACCGGCGGCTGGTCGGGGCGAACCGGCGCTATTTCGAGCGCTATCCGGACGACAAGGCACGGGTGGCCGACATCCTCCGCCGACTCGACGGCGACGACGTCCGGCTGCCCTCGGGTGACCGCCTCACCGGACGACGCTTCCGCCAGCTCGGCCTCTGGCTCGGCGACAGCGCCGGCTTCGAGTACCTGCACCACGTCATCGAGCTGCCCTTCGGCTCGGCGGCGTTCCTGCACGACGCCGGGGCCGGCGTCCGGTTCGCCCGCAACCCGCTGTACGCCACCCTGCACGAGTCGTCGTACGCGGACGGCGTGGCCACCCGCTGGTCGTCGGATCGCCTGCTGCCGGACGAGATCGTGACTACGGGCGCCTTCACGGCCGAGCACGTCTTTCCCTGGATGTGGGAGGACTATGCGGGGCTTCGCGGGCACCGCGCCGCTGCCGAGCTGCTCGCCCACCATCCATGGCCGGCCCTCTACGACCCCGACCGGCTGCGCCACAACGAGGTCCCGGTCGCTGCCACGATCTATGTCAACGACCTGTTCGTGGAGCACGAATTCGCCGAGGAGACGGCCGCGACGATTCGCGGCCTGCGGACCTGGCAGACCGACGAGTTCGAGCACAACGGCTTGCGTGCCGACGGTGAGCGCGTGCTCGGCCGGTTGATCGACCTGGTGCGAGGGCGGGCCTGATCGCGGCGCGGTGGTGCGCGGGAATGCGCCGGGCACGGACAGGCCGGGCGACCGAAACGATCGCCCGGCCTCGACGTGGGGATGGCTAGTCAGAGATCGGATACATCTGGCGCTGGCGCGCCTCCCACTCCCGCGCCGCCACGAGGACGGCCTGGTCGCGGGGAGACAGGTAGCGGCTGCGCTGTTCGCGGTGCAGCCGCTCCCAATCCTTGCCGTAGGCATCCCACTTGGCCTGCTCGGCGGCGACGGTACGGGCCTGATCGGCGGCGGCACGCTCGACGAGCGTCTGCACGGCGGGGCCGACGAGACCGCCGACGATGCCACCGAGCATGGACGCCGCGAGCGCGACGCCGACCAGCATGGTGGAGGGGTTTCTTGGCTGGGTCTGGGTGAGTTCAGTCATCTTGGGTTCCCTTCCTGGTGGCGCTTCGTCGTCGAGCGCCTGCGATGAACCCATCCTCGATGCGGCGAAGCCCCGGCGAAATCACGGGAATCCCTACATCTCGCGCGTCAGTGGCCCCCACGAACGGCGGAAGGCCGACCTCCTCGCCTCATGCCCCCGGCAGCCTGTCAAGGTCGACGCGAGCCAGCTCGGTGCGGCGTTGGACGCCCAAGGTCCGGTAGACCCGGGTGAGGTGCGCCTCCACCGTGTGCACGCTGATGAACAGCGCATCGGCGATCTCGCGGTTCGTCTGCCCAGAACCGGCCAGCTCAGCGACCCGCCGCTCGGTCTCCGTGAGTGGCGCTCCAGCCGGGCGGCGCATCGCGACCCGGCCCAGCTCGGCGTGCGTCCGCTCGACCCAGACCTTCGCGCCGAGCCGCGTGAACAGCTCCAGCGCCGACCCGAACGCCTCCCGTGACGCTCCCTTCTGCCGCGACCGACGCAGGACCTCGCCAAGGGTGAACCAGGCACGGGCCGTCCGGAACGGCACGTCCAGCCCGGAATGGATGGCGACGGCCTCCTCGGCATAGCGGACGGCCTCGCCCTGGTCGCCGGCCGCAGCGAACACGAGCGCCCGGGCACGTGCCACCTCCGCGATCGCGGCCGGCCACGGGCGACGGCGCGCCCGTCGCTCGACCGGATCCAGGAGCCGCCGAGCCGCCTCGAGCCGCCCGAGGCTGACCAGGCACTCGGCCGTGTAGGCCACGACCGTCTCCCAGTGAAGTGGTGCCAACCGGCCGAGCCCCGGCGTCGACATGACCCCGACGAACCGCTCGTAAGCGTCGGCGACCTCGCCGATCGAGTGATCCAGCATGGCCAGGGAGACCTGCACGGTCGAGCGGAACCATGGATACGCCGAGGCCCGGGCGACCGGCTCCACCTCTGCCGCGAGCGCGCGTGCCGCTACGACGTCACCGCGCAGGACGAGGAGATGGAGGCGTGTGGAAAGGATGTCCTGATGGAACGCTCCCTCGCCCGTCTGCAGGATGCCCGCTTGTGCCTCGCTCGCGATCCGCTCGGATTCATCGAGAGCGCCGGCATCGAACTCGATCTCGGCCAGGACCGCCAGGAGCCGCGACATGCTGGTCCAGTCTCCACTGGAACGCGCATGCTCGATCAGGCGTTGGACCCTGCGGCGCCCCTCCGCCGGGTCACCGTAGTAGCTGAGGATCCGGGCGAACTGCACGTCGGGGTGCTCGAGGACCGGTACGGACTCGATCGGGACGGCGAGGGAATCCGCTCGCTCGAGGAGATGCCGCCATGGCCGGCCGAGCGAGCTCAGCCACGTGGCCGTATGGCCGAGCGCCTGGAACTCGATGCCGCGGTCGCCGAACTCCTGAGCCAGGCGCAACGCCCGGAACATGTCGAGGCGGGCGCGCCGCCAACCACGCCACGACAGGTAGCCGATCCCCGCAAGGCCGGAATGGATCGCGATCCGGAGCCGCGGATCGTCAATGGCCATCGGCATGGCCCGCCGGAACAGGACATCCGCGGCATCGAGGTCCGCGAACATCAAGGCAAAGTGCGCCCGCCGGGCGAGCACCTGACCGAGAAGGGAACCCGGTGACAGCTCGGTGGCGACGAGCTCGAGGATCGCGTCGGCGCGCTCCGCGTCGCCGGCCCCGAACAGGTAGTCGGATTCCGTGATGCGCCGGCGTCGACGGTCATCGACCGCATCCGACGGCGTCAGCCGGACCGCTTCCTCCGCGAGCGTGGCCGCGACCTCCGGCGCGCCACGGCGGGCGGCCGCGGCCGCGCCATCCTCGAGCGCGGCTGCGATCGACCCATCAGGTCCGACGGCGGTCCGGGCGAGGTGCCGCGCTCGTTCCTCCGGTTCGGTCGCGAATCCGGCGAGACGCTCGTGGACCTCTCGGCGGCGACGCGGGACGGCGCGGCTGTAGGTCGCCGCTGCCACGAGGGGGTGGGTGAATCGGACGATGTCATCCATCGTCTCGAGGACGCCGGCGGCCACGGCCGCCTCCAGACCCGCCGCGAAATGCTCGGCACCCACCGCGGCTTCGAGGCCAGCGACGGTGGGCTGCGCGAGCGCGGCGGCATGGAGCGCGACGTCGGCGGCACCGGCGTCGAGGGCCGCTACCCGTGCCCCGACGAGGCCTTCGAGGCTGCGCGGGACGGCGAGGGACTCGGGCGTCGCTCGTCCGCCACGCCGTTGCAAGTCTCGGCCCAGCTCGAGCGCGTAGAACGGCGTCCCACCGGAGATCGCATGCAGCCTGCCGAGGACCGGACGTGGGAGCTTGAGATCCAGGTGGGCCCGAAGCAGCGCGTCCGTCTCGTCCACCGACAGGGGCCGTACGTCGTGCCGAGTCATCCGCTCGGCCGGGATGGTCGCCAGCCACGTCGGGAGCGGCTCATCGGGCGCCGCCGCCCGGCGCGCAACGAGGAACCCGATCCGGTCCGCGTCCAGGCGCCGGATAGCGAAGTCGAGCACACGGGCCGACGCGTCGTCCAGCCAGGGGACATCGTCGATCGCCACGAGGAGCGGCGTTTCCCGGGCGGTCGCGCGCAGGACGTGCAGGGCGCCAAGGGAGACGCCGAGCGGTTGTGGTGGCGAGGCCGTCGACACGCGCAGCAGCGCCGCGTCGAGTGCCTCGCGCTGTGGTTCGGGCAGGTCGGCCGGCGGCGTGTCAAGGAGCGGCGCCAGCAGATCGCCGAGCGACGCGAAAGCGAGGCCGGTCTCGACCTCGGTCGGCCGAGCGGTGACGACTCGATACCGGCGGTTCTTCGCCGCAGCGACCCCCGCGCTCCAGAGCGTCGTCTTTCCGATGCCTGCCGTCCCCGACAGCAGCATCAGCGGCGAGCGGCCGCCGTCGATCGAATCCAGGAATCCGTCGATGGCGTCCAGCTCGTCCGAGCGGCCGACGAGGGACGACACGACGACGTCAGCCGATCGGGTAGGCGGCGCGCGCGATCGAACGCATTTCCGCAGTCCCTCCGATATGCCGCCGATCCCATACGCTGGGTACCCGCCCGCAGCATGCCCGACCGGCGACACCAACGTCCAGCCCTCGCTTCGTCGGTGACGGAGCCCGACTGTCGATCCTGACGGCAGGGCGGCGCGGTCGGTAGGCTAGGCGACGCGACCCCGGAGGACGTGCAGAAGGGGACCAATGACCGAGTACATCGATATCCGAGGCGCCCGCGAGAACAACCTCAAGGACGTCTCGCTACGCATCCCGAAGCGACGGATCACGATCTTCACGGGGGTGTCGGGCTCAGGCAAGTCGTCGGTGGTGTTCGACACGATCGCGACCGAGGCGCAGCGCCAGCTCTACGAGAACTTCAGCCTGTTCATCAGGAACTTCCTGCCGCGCTATCCGCAGCCCGAGGCCGACGCCATCGAGAACCTGAGCATGGCGGTCATCGTCGACCAGAAGCGGCTCGGCGGCGGATCGACCTCCACGGTCGGCACGATCACCGACATCTACACCGTGCTGCGGCTGCTCTTCTCCAGGCTCGGCGAACCCCACGTCGGCTACTCGAATGCGTTCTCGTTCAACGACCCGCAGGGCATGTGTCCCGAATGCAACGGCCTGGGCAAGAAGATCGGGGTCGTCTCCGACGACTTCCTGGACATGTCCAAGTCACTCAACGAAGGCGCGGTGCAGGTCCCTGTCTGGGGAGCTTGGGAGATCGACGCCTACACCGCGTCCGGCTTCTTCGACAACGACAAGAAGCTCTCTGATTTCACGCCCGACGAGATGGATCTCCTCCTCTACGGCAAGGATCGCAAGTACAAGCTTCGGATCGGCGACAAGTCGATGAACGCCACCTATCTGGGCGTGATCGAGAAGTTCGAGCAGGCCTATGTGCGGCGCGATATCAAGACCCGGCCCGAACGGACCCAGAAGGCCGTCGAGCCGTACCTGCGGATGCGCACCTGCCCGTTGTGCAACGGGGCCCGCCTGAGCCCGGCGGCCCTCGCCTCCAAGGTCAATGGACACTCCATCAACGAACTCGTCGCGATGGAGGTGGGCCACCTGATCCCGATCCTCCAGGAGATCGAGGGGCCGGTCGCGGCGCCGATGGTCGCGACGCTCGTCGAGCGGCTCCGGCACGTGGTCGACATCGGCCTGGACTACCTGAGCCTGGACCGCGAGACGGACACCCTGTCGGGCGGCGAGTCACAGCGCATCAAGATGGTCAAGCACCTCGGCAGCAGCCTCGTCGATGTCACCTACATCCTCGACGAACCGAGCATCGGCCTCCACCCGCGCGACGTGCATCGCCTCAACGACCTGTTGCAGAAACTGCGCGACAAGGGCAACACGGTCATCGTCGTCGAGCACGATCCGGACGTGATCAAGGTTGCCGATCACGTCGTCGATATGGGGCCCGGGGCAGGCGACGGGGGTGGTCGCATCGTGTTCGAGGGCACCTACCCGGACCTCAAGCGGGCCGACACGCTGACTGCGCGATTCCTCCAGCGCTCGCTGCCCATCAAGGAGAACCCCCGCACTCCGACCGGTTGGTTGCCGATCCGGTCGGCGCGCATCAACAACCTCAAGGACGTCGACGTCGACATCCCGACCGCGGTGCTCACCGTGATCACGGGCGTGGCGGGCTCTGGCAAGAGCTCGCTCATCGACGGGGTGTTCCTGCCCGAGCACCCCGAGGCGATCGTCATCGACCAGTCCGCAGTCGGCACGTCGACGCGCTCGAACCCGGCCACCTACACGGGCGTGATGGACGACATCCGCAAGGCGTTCGCGGCCGCCAACAAGGTCGATGCGGGCCTGTTCAGCTTCAATTCCAAGGGCGCATGCGACAACTGCAACGGATCCGGGGTGATCTATACGGATCTCGGCTTCCTCGACGGGATCAAGACCCCCTGCGAGGTGTGCGGCGGACGGCGGTTCAAGGATGCGGTCCTCGAGTACCAGCTCGACGGCCGCAACGTCAGCGAGGTCCTCGGACTCACGGTCGCCCACGCGCTCGAGGCATTCACGCAACCCGAGATCCTGCGCAAGCTCCAGGCGATGAGCGATGTCGGGCTGGACTACCTGACCCTGGGGCAGCCGCTGAGCACCCTGTCGGGCGGTGAATGCCAGCGCATCAAGCTCGCGAGCGAGCTCCACCGCAACGGCAACATCTACGTGCTCGACGAGCCGACGACCGGGCTCCACATGTCCGACACGAGCCACCTGCTCGCGATGCTCGATCGGCTCGTGGATGGCGGCAACAGCGTGATCGTGATCGAGCACAACCTCGACGTCGTCCGCAACGCCGACTGGATCATCGATCTGGGGCCGGAAGGCGGCACCCGGGGTGGCGAGATCGTGTTCACGGGCACGCCCACCGAGCTCCTTGAGGCGCAGCACTCCCTCACCGGGCAGTACCTGCGCAGGGAGGAACCGGCGGTCGCGTGAACGAAGGAGGGTCACGAGCATGAGTGCTGGGTTCCTCAGGCACGATCGGCTGGCCACGATGGTCGGTCTGCTTTGCGTGCTGTCGGTCACCTTGTCGGGCTGCGGGCGGGGCCAGACACCCGTCCCTGCCGGCGCGCAACTAGTTCACGTGTCGGTCGTCGGGTCGGAGGTACACCTGGACCCGGCCACGATCCAGGCTGGTGACGTGTACATGGTCCTCGACACGCCTGGATCGAGCGTCGGTTTCGCCCAGCGGAAACGGACGGCGGCCGAGACGCCCGGTCCCTTGACCGATGAGGATCTGGACCGGCTTGCGCACGGCGACACCGGGGGTACGTCCATCGGAGGGTTCGATGACACCGGATGCTCCGCGGAACAACGGGCCGAGGATCGCGGCCGGATGGGTCCCTGCGGGAACGTCTTCAAGATCGTCCTGACCCCCGGCAAGCATGCGTTCTTCACGGGCGACATCGAGGGCGGGCCGCCTGGGGTCGCACGCTCCATCGCCGTTCTCGAGGTGGTCCCGTGAACGTGAGGGCGGCGCGATTCGAAGGCGTGATCGTCGGCGCGAGGCAGCGCGGTCTCGCGGCCTGGGATCGCGGTGCCACCAGAATCTCTGGTCGGCACTGACCGTCGGGAGCGGCGTTCCCTACTTCTTCTTGTCGGTCTTGGGCTGCTTCGGCTTCTTGGGCGTCTTCGCTTTCTTGTCCATCTCGAACCTCCGGGACTCGCTGGCGCCCGGACCTGCCCGGGCGGCTGCCATAAGCCTACCGCCCGATGCCACAGAATTCGAGGGCTCGCGGTCTCCAGGAGGGCTCGGCGGGCTACCCTGCACGCGTGACGACCCAGCGCAAGACCGCGAAGACAGCGATGCCGACCTTCATCGAGCCGATGCTCGCGACGCTCGTCAGCGCCCCGTTCGATGATCCGGATTGGCAATTCGAGGTCAAGTGGGACGGCTTTCGGATAGAGGCTGTCATCGAGGGCGGCAACGTCCGGTTGTTGACGCGCAAGCAGCAGGACGGCGCCCGGTACTTCGGGCCGTTCCTCGAACCCCCGACCTGGATCGCCGCGCGCCACGCGATCGTCGACGGCGAGGTCATCGCGCTCGACGATCGTGG
Organism: uncultured Anaerolineaceae bacterium; assembly: GCA_964522905.1. GTDB lineage: Bacteria > Chloroflexota > Limnocylindria > Limnocylindrales > CSP1-4 > SPCO01. The sequence continues at coordinate 9,334 of CAZFXH010000084.1, read as the reverse complement.
CGAGCCCGATTTCGCCCTGCTCCAGGCGCGGATCAAGGGACAGGGCAGGGGAGGCGCGGCCATTCCGTTCATCTACGAGGTGTTCGACCTGCTCCACCTCGACGGTCGCTCGCTGCTCGACGAACCGCTCGAGGAGCGCCGGCGCCTCCTGGCCGAGGTCCTGCACGCCGATCCGCGCGTCCGCCTGAGCGAGGACGTCGCCGGCGATGGCGTGGCGTTCTTCGAGGCGGCGAGGGGGCGCGGCCTCGAGGGCATCATGGCCAAGGACCGCCGCTCGAGCTACCTGCCCGGCAAGCGGTCGATGGCCTGGCAGAAGATCAAGATCCGACCCGAGCAGGAGCTCGTCGTCGGGGGGTACACGCGCGGGACCGGGTCGGCGGTGGAGCTCGGGGCGCTGCTGGTCGGCGTCTTCGAAGGGGATGAGCTCCGGTACGTGGGGAAGGTGGGCGCCGGCTTCACGGCGGATATCCGTGCGGAGCTGCTCGCCGCGATCGTGTCGCTGGTCGCCGACGAGTCGCCGTTCGCGCCGCCGCCGCCCCGACCCGTGACGCGCCAGGCCCTGTGGTTGCGGCCCGAGCTCGTCATCCGAGCCGAGTTCGCGGGCTGGACCGGTGACGGGATGGTCCGGCAGGCGGCCTACAAGGGCCTCGACCTCGGCAAGGACCCCCGGGTCGTCATCCGCGAGACGCCGGCCTAGCCGTTGACGGGCTCTGACCGGCACCCCATCCTCGCGACGATGAAGGCAGCGCTCCAGGAGCGGTACGGCCCGCCCGAGGTCGTACGTGTGGGGGAAGTCGAACGTCCGGTCGCCGCGGATGACGAGGTGCTGGTCCGCGTCGAAGCCGCATCCGTCAACCGGGCGGACCTCGACGGCCTGGGTCCGCGGCCGGGGTTCATGCGGCCGTTCATCGGCCTGCGCGCCCCGAGGAACCGTCGAATGGGTGTCGATGTCGCCGGCGTCGTCGAGTCCGTCGGGCCGAACGTCACCCGATTCAAGCCCGGCGACAAGGTGTTTGCGGACCTGTTCGGCCATAGCCAGGGTGCGTTCGCAGAGTTCGTGGCCGCCCCGGAGAAGAAGTTCGCATCGATGCCGACAGGTATGAGCTTCGAGGAAGCGGCGACCCTTCCGCACTCGGCGATCCTGGCGCTCCAGGGACTCCGGCTTCGTCGCGGTCGATCGCCAGAGCCCGGCGACGAGGTGCTGGTCGTCGGGGCGTCCGGCAATGTCGGCCCGTTCGCCGTCCAGATCGCGAAATCGATGGGTGCGGAAGTGACGGGGATCTGCAGCACCCAGAAGATGGAGTTCGTGCGCTCTCTCGGCGTCGACCACGTGATCGACTACAAGACGGTCGATTACACGAAGGCCGGCACGCGCTACGACTGGATCCTGGACACGGACTCGCACAATCCGATCCTCAGCGTCCGGCGCACGCTCAAGCCGAACGGGGTCTACCTCGCGCTCGGCGGATCGACGCTTCCGCTCCTGGGCGGGCTCATCGTGGGTCCCCTCGTCTCGCTGTTCAGTGACCGATGGACGGGCCTCATGCTCTGGTGGAAGCCATTCGATCCGGACGACGTGGAAGCCCTCAAGGAGCTGATCGCGGCCGGCAAGCTCACGCCCGTCATCGATCGGCGCTTCCCCTTGAGCCAGGTCGTGGACGCACTCCGTTGGGTCGACGATGGCCACGCCGAGGGCAAGGTCATGATCATCCCGGGATCGTGACGGCGTGACGATGCCCCTGGCGACCGGTGACACGCCGGGGTTAGGGTATGCACTGGCAGGGGAGCGCCATCAGCGACCCTGAGCCCGCGGGTACGCACACGATGGTTGAGACAGTCGAACTCGGTCGCGACGCCATGGACCGGCACGCCTGGGCGGAGGCACTGGACGCGTTCGTGGCGGCCGACCACGACGGTGGCCTTGCGCCGGGCGACCTCGAACTGCTGGGCAGTGCCGCCTGGTGGGCGGGCAAGCCCGACGAGTCCAGCGAAGCACTGGAACGGGCCTTCACCGGCTATGCCGATGCCGGCCAGGCTGGCGAGGCCGCACGAGTGGCCATGGCGCTCGGGTATCAGTTCTTTCGCCGCCAATCGGGCTCGATCGCCGCGGGGTGGCTGGCGCGGGCCGGGCATGTGCTCGAATCGGAGCCCGACTCGCCGATGCACGCCCGACTCGCGGTGTTTCATGCGCTCGGCGCGCTGATGGCGAACCGCCTCGCGGAAGGTATCGAGCTGGCCGATCGGGCGATGGAGCTTGCGCGAACCCGTCACGACCCGAGCGCCCAGTTCATGGCGATGAGCTTCAAAGGCATGGGCATGGTCTTCTCGGGGGACTGGCAGGCCGGGCTCCTGTTGATCGATGAGGCTGCCACGGCCGCGTCGTCGGGCGAGCTGGACCTCCGCGTCGCCAGCGACATCTACTGCAACACAATCGCCGCGTGCCGGAGTGTCGGCGATTTCAAGCGTGCGGGACAATGGGCCGAGGAGGGGCAACGCTGGATGCGTCGCCAGTCCGTGGGCGGCTACCCCGGCATCTGCCGCGTCCATACCGCTGAGCTCAAGAAGCTCCGCGGACTGTGGCCCGAGGCCGAGCAGGAGGCGCGCCAGGCGTGCGAGGAGCTCGAGCGCTTCGGGCTTCTGGATGCCGTCGGCTATGCCCACTACGAAGTCGGCGAGATCCGGCTGAGGATGGGGGATCTCGACGCGGCGGAGGAGGCCTTCGAGCGGGCATACGAGCTCGGGCACGACGCGCAGCCCGGGATGGCGTCGGTCCATCTCGCCCGCGGCCGAATCGACGAAGCGGCGCGGTCGATCGGACGGGCGCTCGCCGCCACCGCGGGAGCGGACGGAATCGGTGATCGAGCCACGAGGGCGCGCCTCCTGCCCGCCCAGGTCGATATCGCGCTGGCGGCCGGCGACCTGGACACGGCCGGGGCCGCGGTGGCCGAACTCGAGTCCATCGCCACCGACTTCGAGCGTCCCGTGTTCCAGGCAGGTGCGCTCACGAGCCGCGGAGAGCTCCTCCTCGGCGAGGATCGTGCGTCGGAAGCGTCGCCGATCCTGGGGCGATCGTGGCGGCTCTGGCAGGAGACGGACCTCCCGTATGAGAGTGCCCGGGCGCGCCTGAGCTATGCCGAGGCGCTCACCGCCGACGGGGACGAAACGACGGCGCGCCGGGACCTGCGGGCGGCCCGGGCCGTCTTCGAGCGGCTCGGTGCGAGGCTCGATCTTGCGCGGGTCGACGCGCTCCTCGGCGAAGGGGCCGTACCGTCGGCCGGTGCGGCGGAGCGGTCGACCAGGACGTTCATGTTCACCGACATCGTCACCTCGACCGACCTGGTAGGGCTGATCGGCGACGAGGCGTGGGGTGAGCTCCTGCAGTGGCATGACCGGGAGCTGCGGTCCGCCTTTGCCAGCCACCGCGGCGAGGAGGTCAACAGCACCGGTGACGGTTTCTTCGTGGCGTTCGAAAGCGCGGCGGAAGGGCTCGAATGCGCGGTCGACATCCAGCGGCGACTGGCCCGCCACCGTCGCGAGCATGGGTTCGCGCCCACGGTCCGCATCGGTGTCCACACGGCGGAGGCGTCGCGCAAGGGCCGTGATTACCAGGGTCGCGGCGTGCACGTTGCCGCGCGGATCGGCGCCGCCGCGGGGAACGCGGAGATCCTCGTCTCCAGCGCGTCCGTGAACGCGGCCAGTCCCATCCGGTTCGGGCTGTCCGAGCCGCGCGAGCTCGCCCTCAAAGGCGTGGACGAGCCCGTCGAGGTGCGCAGCGTCGACTGGCGGTAGGCGTTGACGACCCGCTGGTGACACGCGAACCTCCGCGACGGTCCCGCGACCGCGTGCGCGCGACGGTGGCGGGACGCGCGTCTGCTATTCCTGTCTGACAAACCTTCCAGGTGACGGAGGCGAGCTTCCCATGGTCAAGACCAATACGCCATCCACGGTCAAGATCGCCGGAGTGGCGGCACCGTTCAAGACGGACGCCCTGCCAGATCCGTTCGATTCGAACGACCTCGTCTACCAGCCTCGGCTGCAGGTGCTTCCCGCGCGCCTCGACCAGCGCGCCAACGAGCCGATCCTTTCCCAGGAGGGCAGCTCGTGCACGGGCCATGCCGTGGCGTCGTTGATCAGCACCGCCCTCTCGACGGAACCCAAGAAACGCCCCGCTCGCGGTGCGCCGCGCACGTCGACCAAGATCGTGAGCCCGTACATGCTGTACGCGCTGGCTCGGCGGTACGACGAATTCCCGGGCAACGAGGACATCGGCTCATCGCTCCGTGGGGCTTTCAAGGGTTGGTCGAAGCATGGGGTGTGCCTGAGCGAGACGTGGCCCTTCGGGGTCCCGGATCCGGACCTTGACGACCCGGCATTCATGCGCGAGGCCCGCGAGGTGCCCCTCGGCGCGTACTACCGGGTGAACGTGCAGCGGATCGACGACCTGCAGTCAGCCATCACGGAGCTGAATGCAGTCGCGGTCTCAGCGGCCGTGCACGATGGCTGGCAGACGCCGAAACCGTACCTCGATGAAAGGGATCCCAAATCCAGGAAGCCGCTCTGGGTCATCGACAGGACGCCGGACAATCAACCGATGGGCGGCCACGCCTTCCTGTTCGCCGGATACAACGAGATCGGCTTCCTGGTGCAGAACTCGTGGGGGACGAGCTGGGGCAAGGACGGGTACGCCACGCTCCGGTACGAGGACTGGCTCGAAAACGGGTACGACGCATGGGTGGCCCGTCCGGGCGTGCCCCAGACCCTGTTCGCCAGGCCTCGGCAATGGACGGTGCCCACGCCGGACGGCGTGATCAGCACCGTCGGGCCGAACCTCCAGCGGTTGCCGAAGTACCTCGTCAACGTGACCGCAGGGGGTGGGCTGTCGGCCAGCGGCAAGGTGTCGAGCAGCCCGTGCCAGATCGACGACCTGGTCACCGAGATGGCCAGGCAGCACGACGCCTGGGTCAAGGCAGACGCCACAACAACCAGACACGTCGTGCTTTACGCGCACGGCGGGCTCGTGGACGAGAGCGGTGGCATCCGCACGGCTGACCGCATGATCACGTGGTGGCTCGAGAACCGCGTCTACCCGGTCCACATCGCCTGGGAAAGCGGCGCCCCAACGACGATCATGTCGTTCTTCCTGGGGAAGCTCAAGGAGCTCACCCCGTTCGGTGGCCCATTCGACGGGATCTGGGAGCGATTCGATCGCAAGCTCGAAGGCATGGGCCGTGCGTTCCGTCCTCTGTGGGAGGAGATGAAGACGAACGCCCGACTGGCATCGCGTGACCTTCCAGCCGGGACGATCGACTGGGGAGCCAAGGTCGCCGGGAAGGAGCCCGGCGTCTCGCTCCTGATCGAGCGCCTCAAGGGCTATCGCGATACGCACGCCGTCGACCTCAAGGTCCATCTCGTCGGCCACAGCGCCGGGTCTGTCGTGCTGGCCGAGACGCTACTTCAGCTGATCAGGGCCGATTTCACGGTCGAGTCGATGCAGCTCATGGGAGGCGCGATCACCATCAAGGAATTCAACGAGAAGGTCCTGCCCCAGATCGGCAGCGGGCTGAAGCGCTTCGCGACGTACGACCTGACCGATGGCGCGGAGCAGAACGACCAGTGCCCCGGCGGGCCGATCGCCGTCTACCGCAAGTCGTTGCTGTATTTCGTCGCCCGGTCCCTGGAAGTGCCGGACGACCCGGCGGCCATGGAAGTGCCGATGCTCGGCCTGCGAAACAGCCTGAACGAAAAGATCAAGCACGACGGCAAGACGGTTACCGTCCTCGACGCGATCGGCGCCAAGAACGTCATCATCGGACCGAACGATGAGTCCGATCCCACGAGCCGCTCGCGCGCGAACGGCCATGGCGAATTCGATGACGACCCAGACACCATGACGGCGATCATCCTGCGCATGCTGGAGCGACAGAGGATCGACGAGGTCGTGCCGTATCCGCGCGGCGGCAAGCCAAGTGCCGCGACGGCCGGCGCCGAAGCGGAACCCGCTGTACCGGATCGGACGCAGCCGGCGGCTGCTCTCGAGAAGAAGCAGGGCGCGGCCGCACCCCCGATGATGGCGGCCGCCGGACGCGCCGGCCGGATCACAGCGCAGCCCAGGGGCGGCGCGCGTCCCGGCAATCCATACGATCGGGTCATGTACGCGTCCGGCTACCGGCCCGCCACGACCAAGGAGGTCGACGCGGCCCAGAAGGCGAATGCCTCTGCGAAATCGACTCGGTCGCGCCGCAGCACCACCCGCTCGAAGGACACCTCGAAGTAACCCGCCCGTTCCATCCTCTCGGCCGACTCCCTCGCGATCTTCAGATCTTCTAACCCGAAGGTCAGATCGGCGTGTGCAATCGCCAGGCTTCCACGGGCGCGCTCTTGCCCTTCAAGCGTACGGCTCCGAGCGGCTCGCCGGCTCGGTCGTCCCCGAGCGCGTCCCAGGTCGCCTTGCCGACCACGACCTGGCCCGGCTCTCCGGCCGTCATGAGCCGCGCCGCGGTATTGATCGCGTCGCCGATCACAGCGAAGCTGCGCCGAGCGTCCGAGCCGACGTTGCCGACCACGGCCGGCCCGGTGTTGACGCCGACGCGGAAGATCGGCCAGTCCGGATGCCCGGCAGCGACCGGCCGTCCGGCGGCCACGATGGCCAGGGCGGTCCGGGCGGCTCTCACGGCGTGATCTGGCTGGTCCGCGCCCGCGTTGAACATGACCATGACCCCGTCACCGGCGAATTGCTCGATGACCCCGCCAGCGGCATCGATGACCGGGACGACCGCTCCCCAGTACTCATTGAGCATGCCGATCACCTCGGTCGGCGAGCGGGTCTCACTGAACGTCGTGAACCCCGCGAGGTCGGCGAACACGACGCTCACCTCGCGCTCCTGTCCGCCGAGGCGCCCGACATCGGGTGCGACCTCCCGAATGCCCTGGGTCACGACCGATGGCAGGTACGGCCGAAATGCCGCGTCGAGACGCCGGACCTCGCGGGCCGTCTCGGAGAGGAGGGCGAGCTCGTCGTCGGATGCTCCCTCGCGCCGCAGGTCGGAGAGCACGCGTTCGGCCGACTCACCGCGGACATCCGCGGATGCCACGGAGGTGACCGCCGACGCGAACCAGCGGTCGACACGGGCGAGCGTGGCCTCCAGATACAGGCCCCCGAACGCCGACGTGAGCGAGCGGCCGCGCTGGTATTCCCGGCGGGCGCCCAAAGCGATCGCGGCGAAGGCCGCGAGCAGGAGCACGTGCCACTCCCACCAGCTCGCACGCCAGTTGCGGCTCAGTGACACCGCGATCATGGCCTCCGCCAGCAGGACGCACGCGACGGCCATGCTCAGGGTGACGGCGCCACCTCGACGCCGGTAGAGCTGCATCGAGCGCCACGCTGCGTACGCGTACAACACGACCGCGACCACCGAGAGGATGCCCAACACGCCCGTCCCCTCGAAGGCTGCCGGCGGCCCGTTCAAGGGCGGTAGCCGCGCGATCGAGACGACAGCCCAGGCAACCATCAGCAGTAGGAGACCACCCAGTAGCACCGGTCGCAGATGAAGGACCGTCTTGGCACGCGGCCCTGCCAGCGTGCTCGTGGAGGTCGCCGCGAAGAGTGACGCGATGACGAGTCCCACCGGCGTGGCCGTGGCGAACCCGACGTTCGACTCCGCCAGCAGCACGCCCGGCGTCGCCAGCGCGTGCAAACCCAGGAATCCGGCGCTTGAGAGGAAGGCGAGCGAGATCAACACGAGGCGAGCGTCGCGATGCCGTCCCGCGGCGATGTTCGTGACATATGCCAGCGCGGCGTTCACGGCCGCCGCCAGCAGGACGAGCCAGAAGTGGCTCGGCTCGTGGTGCCATTCGACATCGAGGTCCGGCCGCGCGAGGAGCAGGCCCAGCCCGATGACGGGCAGCGTCAACAACAGGGCAGGGAGCCACGGGGTCCGGGCCAGGTTCGCCATCGATGCGTCCCTAGCCATCGACCATCCGGTCGCGCAGGTCGAACTTGATGAGCATGTCGCCCATCGGCCGGGCGCGTGCGGGCCCGAAGGCCATCGACTCGCTCAACGTCGCCATGGAGCGATTCTAGCCGTCGACCGCGCGGGTCCGTTGAGAGCTGAACCGGAACCGCACGGCGATCCCGACCGTCCCGGGGCGGTGACCACCTCTCCGCTTGCCCGATTCGACGCGATCTTCATCGCGCACCAGCGGCACGTCCTCGCGTACGCGATGCGTCGTACCCAGGCACTCGCCGACGCCGAGGATGTCGCCGCCGAGACCTTCACCGTGGCCTGGCGCAAGATCGACACCGTCCCTGCCGAGGAGCCGCTTCCGTGGCTCTACGCCGTCGCCCGGCGCGTCCTCGCCAACCACCGCCGTGGCAACGGACGACGGGAGCGACTGGCGGCACTGCTACGCACGGACGACGTCTCGACCCCGTTGCACGCCGGCGAGGACCATGACGGCCCCGCGTTCGTCGCAATGGCCTCGCTGCCGCCGGCCGACCAGGAGCTTTTGCGCCTCGTCGCCTGGGAGGAGCTCGGCAACCAGCAGATCGCGGCGGTCCTCGGGATCACGCCGAATGCGGTCGCCATCCGCCTCCATCGAGCCAGGGCCCGCTTCGCCGACGCTCTCGCCCGGGATTCCCGCGACGATGACCTGAAATATCTGGATCCCAGCCGGACAGAGGCTCAAGTGAAGGGCACAAACGGTGCCGCATGGAAGGGAGCAGGGAAGTGAGCATGCCGACCGGATCCGATCCGATCGACCGACTCCGCGCTGCCGACCCGGTCCATGCGGACGACGTGCCCGACGCGAGTCTCGCCCGCGTGTCGGCGAGGATCCAGGAGCACATCGTGACCGACATCCAGCACACGTCCACCCCCGCGCCGAACCGCCGCCCCCTCGCCCTGCTCGGCGGCCTCGCCCTCGCGGGCGCGTTCGCGCTCGCGATCGCCTTCGGGTCCAACCTCGGTGCCCCGGCGCCCGGGGCCGGGGCGATCGCCGCGAACCCGACCCCGTCCGAGAATCCGGCCGCCGGTGGCGGCATGGCCTCGTGCCTGATGTATGACCCGGCGACCCTGCCGACCTTTGATATCGTCTTCGACGGCACCGTCACCGCGGTCGATGGCGACCAGGTCACCTTCGACGTCAACACCGGCTGGAAGGGAGCCGACGGTAGCATCACGCTGACCGCGCCTGACACCAGCGTCGCCCTCCTCGGCGAGATGCCGGAGTTCGAAGTCGGCGGTCGATACCTCGTGACCGCGGCCGGCTCGAACATCAACGCGTGCGGCTACACGCTCGACTACGACGCCGACACGGCGGCCGACTGGGCGGCGGC
>CAZFXH010000083.1:0-4342 GCA_964522905.1 uncultured Anaerolineaceae bacterium | reverse complement strand
TTGCGCGTGCTGGGTGAGCCACGTCGTCGCGAAGGACGCGGTCGCGCCGATGGCGGAGCCCGCCAAGGCAGCGACGGCCGAGATATAGGCGGGGTCCATTGCCGAGTCATTCAGCTAATGGCGCGGGCACCGCCATGGCGGGCTGCAGTAGATCCGCGTTGCGGTTGGCGTCCGGGAGCGGTGGCTTGATCCGGAACCAAGTCACGTACAGCGCCGGAAGGAAAACAAGCGTCAGGAGCGTCGCGACCGCCAGACCTCCCATGATCGCGTAGGCCATTGGACCCCAGAAGATGGTCGGCGCGATCGGGATCATGCCGAGGATCGCGGCGGCCGCGGTCAGCAGGATCGGCCGGAAGCGGTGCGCCGTGGCCTCCACGACCGCATCCCAGGGGTCGCGACCATGCGCCTTCTCGGTTTCGATTTGGTCGACGAGGATCACCGAGTTGCGGGCGATCATGCCGGAGAGGGCCAGCACGCCGAGGAGCGCGACGAAGCCGAGCGGCTTGCCGGAGAGCAGGAGGGCCGCGACGACCCCGATGAGGCCCAGGGGGACCACGCTGAGCACGAGGAACAGCCGGCTGAAGCTCTGGAGCTGAACCATCAGCACCGTGAGCGTCAGCAGGAGCGCTATCGGCAGGACGGCCATCACCGATCCCTCCGCCTTGGCGCTCTCCTCCACCGTTCCGCCGACCTCGACATGGTACCCGGTTGGCAGGTCGGCGTTCATCGCGGCGATCTCGGGGGCGAGGGCCTGCACGACCGTAGCGGGCAGCGTGCCGGGCGCGACGTCGGCCTGGACCGTCACGGTCGGCCTGCGGTCCCGGCGCCAGACCAGCGGGTACTCCTGGCCGTACTCGACCGAGGCGATCTGGTTCAGGGGGACGGTCCGCCCGTTCGGCAGCGGCACCTGGAGCGTCCGGAGCGTCGACAGCGACACGCGCTGCTCGGCGGAGGCCCGGACCAGCACGTCAACGAGGTAGATCCCGTCCCGCATCTGGGTGGCCGTCACGCCGGACACGACCGTGTTCAGGGCCTGCGCCAAGTCCTCGGAGCTCAGGCCGACGAGGCGGGCACGGTCCTGGTCGACCTGGATCCGCACCGTGCGCGCCGGTTCCATCCAGTTGTAGTTGACGTTCCGGACGGCGACCTCAGCCCCCATAGCCTGCGCGACTCTGAACGCGATCTCGCGCACCTGGCCGGGCTCCGGTCCGCTCACCCGGTACTGGAGCGGCCACCCGACCGGTGGGCCCAATTCCAGCGGATAGACCCGCCCGGCGACGCTCGGGAACTCGGCCTCCAGCGCCTGCTCCAGCCTCGCCTTGACCCGCTCGCGCTGCTCCAGCCCCTTGGTGACGACCACGGCCTGGGCGAAGAAGTCGTTCGGGAGCTGCAGGTTGAGGGGCAGGTAGAACCGGACGGCGCCCTGCCCGACATAGGTGCTCCAGTGGTCCACGTCCTCATCGCCGCCCAGGAGCTTGTCCAGCCGGGCCGAAATGTCTTGGGTCGCGTAGATCGAGGCGTTCTCTGGCAGCTGCAGGTCCACGAGCAGCTCGGGGCGGTCCGAGGACGGGAAGAACTGCTGCGGGACGAGGCGCATGCCGTAGAGCGACGCCCCGAACAGGCCTAGAGTAAGGAGTATCGTGACCCAGCGCGCCCGCATCGCCAGTACAAGCAGGCCGCGGAACGCGCGCATGATCGGACCGGGTTCCCCCGAGTGCGCGGCCTTGGGCTTCTTCAGGACCCAGACGCCGAGCAAGGGCGCGAAGACGACCGCGACGACCCACGACGCGAGCAGCGCGATGGCGACGACGGCGAAGATTGAGAAGGTGTACTCGCCCGCGGCGCTGCGCGCGAAGCCGATGGGGACGAACCCGGCGACGGTGACCAGGGTGCCGGTGAGCATCGGGAACGCGGTGGACGTATAGGCGAAGGTGGCCGCGTGCTCCTTGTCGTCGCCATGCTCAAGCCGCGTAATCATCATTTCCACGGTGATCATCGCGTCGTCGACCAGCAGGCCGAGGGCGATGATGAGGGCGCCCAGCGAGATCCGCTGGAGGTCGATCCCTAAGAAGGCCATGGCCGCGAACACGATGGCCAGCACGAGCGGGATCGCGACGGCCACCACGGCGCCCGCCCGCAGGCCGAGGCTGACCAGGCTGACCGCGAGGACGATGGCGACCGCCTCCCACAGGGCCTTCAGGAACTCGTCCACAGCGTGCTCGACGGTCACGGGCTGGTCGGCGACGAGGTGCGCCTCGATCCCGACCGGCAGGTCCGCGACGATCTCCGCCATGGCGTGCTCGACGTTGCGCCCGAGCTCCAGCACGTCGCCGCCCGTGCGCATGGCGATGGCGAGCCCAATGGCGTCCTGCCCGTTGACGCGGAACATCGGCTGCGCCGGGTCGGCGGGGCCGCGGGTCACGCGGGCGATGTCGCCGAGGCGGATCATCCGGCCGTTCGCGACGAAGTTGACGGCCAGGACGTCCCGCTCGGACCGGAAGTCGCCCGAGACGCGGACGAGGATCTTCTCGTCGCCGGTCTGTACCACGCCCGCGGGCGTGACGGCGTTTTGGGCCTGCAGCGCGGCGATCAGCGCAGAGCGGTTGATGCCAAGGCCCGCCAGCTGCTCGGTCGAGAACTCGACGTGGACGCGCTCGTCCTGCGCGCCGAGGACGTCGATCTTCGAGATGTCCGGCAGCTGGAGGAGCCGCTTGCGGACGTCGTCGACGTAGTCCCTCAGCTCCTGGTCTGTGAATCCGTCCGCGGTGAAGCCGTAGACAGTGCCGTAAGTGTCGCCGAACTCGTCGTTGAAGAATGGGCCGAGGATGCCCTGCGGCAGCGTGTGGCGGATGTCGCCCACCTTCTTGCGCACCTGGTACCAGATGTCCGGTACCCGGGCCGCGGGCGCCGAGTCTTTCAGGTAGACGAAGATCGTGGCCTGACCCGCGGTCGTGTAGCTCTTCAGGTAGTCCAGGTCCGGCGTCTCCTGGAGCTTGCGCTCGAGGCGGTCCGTGACCTGCTCAAGCGTGTCGCCGACCGTGGCCCCGGGCCAAACGGCCTGCACCACCATGGTCTTGATCGTGAAGTCCGGATCCTCGTTGCGCCCAAGCCTGAGATAGGAGGCGATGCCCGCGACCATAAGGACGAGCATGAAGTAGGTCACCAGGGTACGATGCCGGATCGCCCATTCAGAGAGGTTGAAGCTCTTCATGACGCGGCTCCCAGGAGTCGGACCTTCTGGCCTGGGCGCAGCATCTGCACTCCGGCGATGACCACGACCTCGCCCGGTTCCAGCCCTTGCGAGACCACGATGCTGGCCGGATCGTGCCGGACAACATCCACGTTGCGCAGGGACACGGTCCGGCTCTGCGGATCGACCACCCATACGGCCGGGCGTCCGTTCGCCTCGGTGAGTGCGCTCGCCGGGACCTCCACACCGGGAGGCGCGGACAGCTTGATACGGCCGATGACAGTAGACCCTAGCCGCATGGCCTCCGGCGGATCGGTGATGCCGACCTTCACCTGGAAGGTCCGGGTGGCGGCATCCGCCTGAGGCGCCACCTCCCGGACGCGGCCAGTGGCCGTCACGTTCGGGTCGACGGTGTGGGCGATCTGCACCAGTGGGTCGCGCGGACCCGTTCGGATGAGCTGCTCCGGCACGTCGAAGACGGCGTCTCGTCCGCCCTCACGCGCGAGCTGCACGACCATCTGCCCGGCACGGACCACTTCGCCCGGTTCGGCGCCGACCGCGGTGACCGCACCCGGGGCATCGGCGAACAAGGTCGTGTAGCTCAGCTGATCCTCCGCGATGCGCAGATGCGCCCGAGCGGAATCGACCTGGGCCTGGGCAGTCAGGAGGGCCTGCTGGGCCTCGTCGAATCTGGCATGCGTCGTCCAGCCATCCTCCAAGAGCTTCTGCTGCCGCCCGAAGGTGAGGCGCGCCTGGGTCAGGATCGCCTCAGCGGACGAGAGGTTGGCTTGCGCCGAGCGCAGCGCGTTCTGCTGGTTCTGGGGATCGAGCCGGGCGACGACCTGGCCTGCCGTGACGACATCCCCGACATTGACGGGCCGCTCGGTCATGCGTCCGTCGAGGCGAAACGCGAGGCTGACCTGATCCTTGGCACGAATCTGGCCGGTCAGTGACACGGTCTCGCCTTCCGCGCCGCGCTCGACGGTGACCGTCCGGACGGGCCGTGCCTGGGGTGTGGGTGGTGCTGGCTGGTCGCAGCCCGCGACGGTCGCGGCGATCAGGATGGCTGCTACGATTGCGATGCGAGGCTCGGACATTGGATTGCCTTCCGCTGGGGCCACAACTCGATATCTTGTCTGCAAGAGCCGGCTG
>CAZFXH010000082.1:0-4125 GCA_964522905.1 uncultured Anaerolineaceae bacterium | reverse complement strand
CGCTGGACGGACCCGGAGCGCGGCACCGTGGACGAGCTCGCGCGCCAGATCCGGACGAGCGACCTCGCCCGTTCGTTCGAAGCGACCGATCCGTTCTTCCGATTCGACGCGATCGTGGCCGCGACGGCCGAGGTCCTCCGGGACAGCCCGTGGACCGAACGCCTGGACCTCGTCACGGTCGCCGACGTGGCCGATCGCGAGGAGCGTGGGCTACCCCAGACCGACGAAGTCCACGGGTTCCTCGACCTGTTGGATCGATTGGCGTCGATGGACGGCTGAACCCTGTCACGGCCGGGCGGGGCGTCACGGAGGAGGATGCCCCGCTCAGGCCGGCTCGCCTGCATCCGGATCGGTGTGTGTCGGGCGGGCCGGCTCCGAGCGCAAGGCACCCTCGGCCGGGGTCGGCGTGCCCGCCTCGAGCTCGCGGGCCCGGCCCTCGACGATCCCCTTCATCGCGGCATCGTCGGCGTCCGCGAACTCGATAACGAACGCGCGCATCTCCGAGTGCTCGGTCCAGGCGGCGTGGGCGATGTCGGCCGGCCACAGCACGGCCTCACCGGCGGCCACGCGCGTGCGCTCGTCCCCGACGCCGACCCAGCCGCCGCCCTCGATGACGATCAGCCAGGTCGTGTTCGGCACCGCGTGCGGCTCGATCCGGGCGCCGCGGGCGAAGGCGAGTTCGGAGATGACGCCCCGCTCGTCGCTGTGGATCAGCTGACCGGTCACGCCGGACGTACCGGCGGGGCCGTCGGGTCGGCGGTGGCCGACCCCGAAGCGTCGGACCTCGATCGACATGGCGTCCGTGCCTTACCGCGCTGGGCGAGCGCTGGTCAGCGTCGCCGGCGGCGCGGCGGTCGGCGGCCACCGCGGCGACGGATGGTGGCCTCGGGGTCCGCGAACTTCTGCTTCGTGTAGTAGCGCTGCCGGGCAAGCCGCTGCTCATGCGCACGCAGCAGCGGCGGGAAGCGGAAGAAGCGGATCCAGACGAGCGCCCCGAGGCCGATGATCGCCGTGGCGAGCACGAGGATGAAGTCGAAGACGAACAGCGCCTCGATCATCAGCAGGCCGAACGTGATGAGGCCCGTCCACCACAGCCACTCCCACATGTCCACGTAGGGCGCGTGCTTGTGGAGCGTGCGGGTGCGGACGTTGTAGAGGACGATCAGCACGATCAGCAGGATTCCCGCCGCGATCCACGTCGGGTGGAAAAGATCCGGGAAGTTCATGCTGCTGAACGACGTGAACAGGTACTCCCAGGGCGGCAGCGTCACACGGGACCTCGCGGCTGGTGGCGATGGATGGCGGATCGGGCCGCGCCGTGGCCGGCCCGGTCGGCGGTGCCCGGAGTATGCCATGCCGGACGCTATACTCGGCCGCAGGCGCCCCGTGGTCGCACGCCCGCCCCTGGAATGGCGTGCCGACAGCCGGAGGGCCTGCCGGATGCGCGCGGATGGAGGATGCCCCGGGTGCGAGCCCTGCTGTCAGTCGCGAACCGGGACGGGATCGCTGAGTTCGCGCGGGACCTGCGCAGCCTCGACATCGAGATCGTCGCCACCGACGGCACGCGGGAATACCTGGCCGGCGAGGACGTCGAGGTCGGAAGCGTTTCGGACCTGACCCAGGTGCCACCGCTCGTCGGCGGACAGGTCAAGACCTTCCACCCGGCCGTGTACGCGGGCATCCTGGCCCGGCGCGACGTGCCCGAGCAGCTGGCCGAACTCGATGCCCAGGGCATCGGTTCGATCGACATCGTGGTCGTCAACGTCAAGCCGTTCGCCCCGGAGGTCGGTGCCCGGCTCGTGGGCCTCGATGAAGCGATCGAGATGATCGATGTCGGCGGCGCAGCGCTCCTCGGCGCCGCCGCGCGCAATGCGGCCGGCGTGACCGCTGTCGCCGACCCCGCGCATTACCCGACGGTGGTCGAGGAGCT
The DNA here is from genome assembly GCA_964522905.1 of uncultured Anaerolineaceae bacterium. Taxonomy (GTDB): domain Bacteria; phylum Chloroflexota; class Limnocylindria; order Limnocylindrales; family CSP1-4; genus SPCO01. The sequence continues at coordinate 2,195 of CAZFXH010000082.1, read as the reverse complement.
GCGGAGGCTGGGCCACACGAGTCCCGAGCTGCGGGCGCGCCTGGCGGCCGATGCATTCAGCACGGTCGCGGCCTATCACGCCGAGATCGCGGCATATCTCAACCAGATCTCCGGCAACGTGTTCCCGACCCGGCTGGCGATCGTCCTCGAGAAGGTCGACGAGCTGCGTTACGGCGAGAACCCACATCAGAGGGCGGCCTTCTACCGCGAGACGACGCACCGCAGCGGCACGCTCGCCGACGCCGGCCAGCTCCAGGGCGGGCGCCCGTCGTTCAATAACCTGCTCGACCTGGACGCCGCGTATCGCATCGCCCGGGACTACACCGCACCGACCGTCACGATCGTCAAGCACACGGACCCGGTCGGGCTGGCCTCGCACGAGGAGCTCGTCGAGGCGTACCGGCACGCGCTCGAGACCGATCCGGTGGCGTCCTTCGGCGGCATCGTCGGGGTGAACCGTGAGATGGACGGCGCGACCGCCCGCGAGATCGCCGCCAACTCGTACGAGGCGGTCGTCGCCCCGTCGTACAGCCAGGCCGCCATCGGCATCCTGAAGGCCAAGGCGGGACTGGAGATCCTGGCGGTGCCGCCCGATCCGACGGATGGGATGCGCGATTACGGGATCGCGAACCTCGATTTCAAGCGGGTCGCGGGCGGGCTCCTGGTGGAGGATCTCGACGACCTCGCGCTCGATCGCGGGAACCTCCAGGTCGTGACGCGCCGCCGCCCGACGCTGGAGGAGCTGACCGACCTGCTGTTCGCGTGGCGGGCGGTCCGTCACGTTCGGTCCAACGCGATCATCCTGGCCCGCAACGGCGCGACGGTCGGGATCGGCGCCGGCCAGGCGTCGCGCCAGGTGTCTGTGGAGATCGCATTGCGCCGAGCCGGCGACCGCTCCAAGCTCGCGGTCATGGCCGCGGACGCGTACTTCCCGTTCCCGGACGGGATCCAGCTGGCGGCTTCGGCCGGGGTGACGGCGATCATCCAGCCGGGCGGCTCGATTCGCGACGAGATGGCGATCGAGGTCGCCGACCGTCATCATCTGGCGATGGTGTTCACCGGTCGGAGGCATTTTCGACACTGATGGAGCAGCTACTCGCGCTCGAGATGATCCGGGTCACGGAGGCGGCCGCCATCGAGTCCGCGCGCTTCATGGGCCGTGGCGATGGTGACGGCGCAGATGCGGCCGCCACCGAGGCGATGCGCACGACGATGGACGAGATCGACTTCGCGGGCCGGATCGTCATCGGCGAGGGGGAACGCGATGAGGCCCCCATGCTGTACATCGGCGAGCGGGTCGGGCGCACCGACGCCGATCGCGACGACGTGCTGCGGGTGGACATCGCGGTCGATCCGCTCGAGGGCACGAACCTCGTTGCCCACGGCCAGCCCGGTGCCATCACGGTCCTCGCCGCGTCGGAGGCTGGGGGCTTGACCCACGCCCCGGACACGTACATGGAGAAGCTGTGCGTCGGGCCGATCGCGGCCGGCCGGGTGGACATCACGGCGTCCCCGACGGACAACCTCCGGGCCATCGCCGACGCCCTCGGCCGGAAGGTCACCGACATCACGGTCGTCATCCTCGAGCGGCCCCGTCACGACGCCCTGATCGCCGAGGTCCGGGAGAGCGGCGCGCGCATCCAGCTCATCGGCGACGGCGACCTGTCGGCGGCCATCTCCTGCGCGGTGTCCGGCACGGGCATCCACGCCGTCATGGGCATCGGTGGCGCGCCGGAGGGGGTCATCACGGCGGCCGCGCTGCGCTGCCTCGGTGGCGAGATCCAGGCCCGCTTCCGCTATCGCAGTCCGGAGGAGCACGAGCGCGGGGCGAAGATGGGCCACGGTGACGAGGACCGGGTCTATAGGACGGAGGACCTGGCGCCTGGCGTGAACCTCGTGTTCGCGGCGACCGGCGTGACCGCCGGCGACCTGCTGCAGGGCGTCCGCTTCTTCGGCGGCGGGGCGCGCACGCATTCGTTGGTGATGGCGTACCAGACCAAGCAGGTCCGCTTCGTCGACACCGTCCATATGTTCGATCGCGACAGCCCGCCACGGGTCCGACTCTGACGCGAGTGGCGCGCTCTCGATGACCGTCGCCGGGTCCGTGGAAACCAGCCGCGCATCGGCGCCAGCGGACGGTTCGCACGTTCCGGCGGTCTACCATGACGGATAGCGCCATGGACCTCGAGATCATC
>CAZFXH010000081.1:0-5200 GCA_964522905.1 uncultured Anaerolineaceae bacterium | reverse complement strand
GTCCATGTCGGCCGCCGCGAACTCGATCTCGTGGCGGTCGACCCGGGTCCGCCAGCGGCTCTCGTCATCGTGGAGGTCCGGTGGCGGCGGTCCCGGGGTTTCGGCCTCGCGGAGGAGACGGTCGATCACCGGAAGCGCGCCCGCGTCCGGCAGGCGGCGTATGGGCTGCTCGACCTGGGCACGCTGCCCGACGGCGGCACGCTCCCGCGCCTCCCCCTCCGGTTCGACCTTGTCGTGATCGAGCCCGGCGACCGGGGAGGGGAGCCGCGGGTCCGCCACCACCGGGCGGCATTCTGAACGCCGCTGGCCGAACCAGCCCGACCGGGCCCGAACCCGACCCTGTGCTACACTCCGCCGCGGCTCGGAACCCCGAGCCACGCCCACCAGAACCGCCCGCCGGCGTGATCGCCGTCGGAGCTCACACGCGAGCCGTCCCGAACGGGGTGGTGCCGGACGATCGTCCGGTCCCCGTCGACCCAGGGCCTCGCGGAGGAAGAACCCACAGGAGGTCTCACACCGTGCCGTCCGTCTCGATGCGGCAGCTGCTGGAAGCCGGAGTCCACTTCGGCCACCAGACCCGCCGCTGGAACCCCAAGATGCGCCCGTTCATCTTCGCGGAGCGCAATGGGATCCACATCATCGATCTCGCCCAGACCGTCCAGCGCCTGGACGTCGCCCTTGAGGCCGTCCGCGAGACGGTCGCTCGCGGCGACCAGGTCCTGTTCGTCGGGACCAAGAAGCAGGCCCAGGAGCCCATCGTCGCCGAAGCGACCCGGGCCAACATGCCCTACGTCCAGAAGCGCTGGCTCGGTGGCATGCTCACGAACTTCTCGACCATCAAGAAGCGCATCGGCCTTCTCGAGCAGCTCGAGGCACGCCAGCAGGCCGGCGACTTCGAGCGCATGACCAAGAAGGAAGCCGCCAAGCTGACCGAGGAGATGATCAAGCTCCAGGGCACGGTCGGCGGGATGCGCAAGATGAAGCGTCTGCCCGGCGCGGTGTTCATCGTCGACCCCCACCGCGAGCGGATCGCCGTGACCGAGGCGAACAAGCTCGAGATCCCGGTCGTCGGCACCGGTGACACCAACGTCGATCCCGATGAGCTCGACTACATCATCCCGGCCAACGACGACGCCATCCGTGCGATCCGGCTGCTCTGCGCCCTCGTGGCGGAGGCGGCGATCGAAGGCGCCCAACAGCGTTCCGCCCGAGCCGCGTCCGAACCGGACGTGAGCGACGCCATGCCGATGCCCGAGACGGAGGAAGAGGCGGCCGGTGCTTCGGACGAGCTCGTCGCGGCACTTGCCGGTGGAGCCGCGCTCACCTTCGAGCCCGACGCCGACGACGACGACCTGCTGCCAGGAGACCGCGTCGCACGGGCAGAGGCGGCAGTCGCCGAGGCACCGTCCGAAGCCACGCCCGAGGAGATCGCCGCCGAGCTCGCCCGCGAAGCGGCCGAGAAGGCCGAGGGCGACAACCCGGCCTGACCGCCGGCCTCGGCCGTCGACGGGCCCCAAGCCCGCGTTCGGTCCGGGCCACGCAGCAGGCGGCATCCAGCATCAGCCCGCGGGCGCCCGACGCGCCCGCCCGACACACGAACAGGAGCACACAGCCATATGGCGGACATCTCCGCGGCACAGGTCAAGGAACTTCGGGAGCGGACCGGCGCGGGCTTCATGGACTGCAAGAACGCGCTGACCGAAGCCGGCGGCGACATGGACAAGGCCATCGCGCTGCTGCGCGAGCGAGGCCTGGCGGCCGCGGCCAAGAAGTCGGGCCGCGATGCCCGCGAGGGCCTGGTATCCAGCTACATCCACACGGGCGGCCGCGTCGGCGTACTCATCGAGGTCAACTGCGAGACGGACTTCGTTGCGCGGACCGACGAGTTCCAGAAGCTCGTCCGTGACCTCGCGGTCCAGGTCGCGGGCCTAGCGCCGCTCTACGTCGACGAGGCCAACATCCCGCCTGAGGCCCTTGACGCCAAGAAGGCCGAGCTGCTCAAGGGCGAGTCGGTCCAGAAGAAGCCCGAGAACATCCGCGCGCAGATCGTCGAGGGCCAGCTCAAGAAGTGGTACTCGCAGGTCTGCCTCGTCAACCAGCCGTTCCGCGACGAGGAGCGCACGGTCGGGGACCTCGTCACGGAGAAGATCGCCACGATCGGCGAGCACATCCGCGTCCGCCGCTTCGTCCGGTACGCGCTCGGGGAGGAGCTGTGACCCAGGCCGCGATGTCCAAGGCGGGATCGGAAGCGGCGGTCGGATATCGCCGGATCCTTCTCAAGCTGTCCGGGGAGGCGCTCCTCGGCGATCGCTCGTACGGTGTGGACCCGGCGTACTGCACGTTCATCGCGAAGCAGGTCGCCGAGGTGCACCGACTCGGCGTGCAGGTCGGCATCGTCGTTGGCGGCGGCAACATCTTCCGCGGCATGGCCGCGGCCGCTTCCGGGATGGACCGTGCGACGGGTGACTACATCGGCATGCTGGCGACCGTCATGAACGGCCTCGCACTCCAGGACGCGCTCGAGAAGGTGGGCATCACCACCCGGGTCATGTCGGCGATCGCGATGAACGAGGTCGCCGAGCCGTACATCCGTCGCAGGGCCATCCGCCACCTCGAGAAGGGCCGCGTCGCGATCTTCGTAGCCGGCACCGGCAACCCGTACTTCACGACCGACACCGCGGCCGCGCTCCGGGCCGTCGAGATCAATGCCGAAGTCCTGCTCAAGGCGACCAAGGTGGACGGCGTCTACGATCACGACCCCGTGACGCACCCGGACGCACGGCGGTACGCTCAGCTCGGCTACGCCGACCTGCTCCGCGACCAGCTCAAGGTCATGGACGCCGCGGCGGTAAGCCTGTGCATGGAGAACGACCTGCCCATCGTCGTTTTCGACCTCAACACACCCGACAACATCACGAAGGTCGCGGCCGGAGAGCCGGTCGGGACCCTCATCTCGAGCGGAGGTGCGGGCGCATGAGCACCGAGATCCTCGCAGAGGCAGACCAGAAGATGGCACGCGCCGTCGAGGCAATGGAGCGCGACTTCCAGGGGGTGCGGACCGGTCGCGCCTCGACGGCCCTGGTGGAGCGGATCACCGTCGATTACTACGGCACGCAGACGCCGCTCAACCAGCTGGCCGGGATCAGCGTCCCCGAGCCGCACCAGATCGTGATCCAGCCGTGGGACCGTGGCGTCCTGGGGGCCATCGAGAAGGCGATCACGAAGTCCGACATCGGCCTGACGCCGAACGTCGACGGCACCGTCGTGCGGCTGAACATCCCGCCGCTCACCGAGGAGCGTCGCAAGGAGCTCGTCAAGATCGTCCACAAACGCATGGAGGAGGCCCGCGTCGAGATCCGCAACATGCGGCGCGACGCCAACGATCACCTCAAGAAGGAAGAGCGCGACGGCACCGTCGGGGCCGATGAGGGACATCGCCAGATCGACGTCCTCCAGAAGACGACGGACCGGCATATCGCCGAGGTCGATCGCCGCGGCGCTGCGAAGGAACAGGAGGTCCTCGAGGTCTAGTGGCCCGCGTACCGCTGGCCCGGCCGACCGACGCGCCCCCGTCCGCTCACGAACCGGCGGTCGCGCCCGAGGTCACGATGCCCTCGATGCCCGCCGCTGCCACTCCTGACGACAGCTCGGACGAGGCCGCGTTCCTGCCGCTTGACGAGCTGCCGCGGCACGTGGCGATCATCATGGACGGCAATCGCCGCTGGGCTCGCCAGCAGGGCCTGCCGGAGCTCGACGGCCACGCGGCCGGCGTGGAGGCCATCCGCGAGGTCCTCCGTCACGCGGTCCGTCGCGGCGTCGCAGTCCTGACGCTGTACGCCTTCAGCCGCGAGAACTGGGCGCGCTCAGACGACGAGGTCCACGGCCTGTTCGGCCTGCTCGAAGGCGCCGTCCGCAGCGAGACCGACGAGCTGCGCCGCCAGGGTGTCCGCGTCCAGCTGCTCGGCCGGCTCGACGAGCTGCCCGATGAGACGCGCGGGTCCATCGACGAGGCGCTCGACGCTACCTCCGACGGGACGCGGCTCCTCCTCAACATCGCGTTCAACTACGCAGGCCGGACGGAGATCATCGATGCGGTGCGCAAGCTCGTGGCGTCGGGCGCCACTCCCGAGTCGATCGATGAAGCCGCGGTCACGCAGGCCCTCTATACGGCCGGGCTCCCGGACCCCGACCTCGTGATCCGGACCGGCGGCGAGCAGCGCCTCTCGAACTTCCTCATCTGGCAGTCGGCCTACGCGGAGTTCTATTTCTGCGAGGCCCTCTGGCCCGACTTCGGCCCGACGGCCTTCGACGAAGCCCTCCTCGAGTTCGCCCGGCGCCAGCGCCGGTTCGGACGCTAGGCGGAGCAGGGGTGCGCGATCGAGCCACCAGCGCCGCGATCCTTGTCCCGGCACTGCTGGTCGTCCTCGCGGTCGGCGGGATGGTGCTTGCGGCGGCCGTGGCGGTCGTGACGGTGCTGGCGGCTCGTGAGGGATTCAAGCTGCTGGCAGACGCCGGCTTCCCTACACTCCCGTTGCTGGGAACGGCCCTGGCCCTGACCGTGGTCGTGGACGCCACTTTCCCGGGTGCCCTCGAAGGGAGCGGCCTGCTGCTGACTGCCGTGGGGATCGTGCTCGTATCGGTCGCCGCCTTCACGCGGAAGGACCCGCTCGAGGGGATCACGACCTGGATGGCTACCGTGTTCGGGGCGTTGTACGTCGGCCTGCTCGCCTTCGTCGTCCGCCTGGGCCACGCCGCACCGGTCGTGCCGGACGGCGCCCCGCTGGCCAGCCTCGGCGCGGAGCGCGGCTGGATCCTGTTGCTGCTGCTGGCCGTGTGGGCCTACGACACCGGTGCGTTCCTCGTCGGTCGCCAGTTCGGTCGCGAGCGGTTCCTCACCCACATCTCCCCGTCGAAGACCTACGCGGGCCTGGTCGGTGGCGTTGTCGCGACGACCGTCGTCGTCGGGATCCTGCTGTGGGGCCTGGGCCAGTCACCGCTCCACGCGATCCTGCTCGGGCCGCTGGTGGCGCTCGCCGCCCAGGGGGGCGACCTTGCCGAATCGATGCTCAAGCGGGCGGCCAAGGCGAAGGACTCCGGGACGTTGATCCCGGGACATGGTGGGATGCTGGACCGCGTGGACTCGTTCCTGTTCGCGGCGCCGGTCGCCACGCTGTATGTCGTCGCTTTCGTCGCCTGAGCC
>CAZFXH010000080.1:0-4494 GCA_964522905.1 uncultured Anaerolineaceae bacterium | reverse complement strand
ACGGCCTGGCCTTCCCGTACCGCTGGGGCGGGGCGATCGACACGACGTCGCGATTCACGGTCACGTTCGGGCAGACGATGGGCGGCCGCGTGACCTACGCCCTCGGCTACACGGGGCTCGGGGTCGGGGCGAGTCGATGGGCGGCGGGTGTCGTCCGCGACTTCATCCTGCGGCCCGACGAGGATCGCCTGCGGTTGCGCCTCGTCAGCTCGCCGCCGATCCCCTTCCCATCCGAGCCGCTGCGATCCTTGACCGTCGAGACGGTCCGCCGCGAGCTGGACCGGGCGGATCGCAACGAGGGCCGTCGTGGCGTGATCCTGCGAACGCTCGACGCGCTCGGTATCGGCTTCGACTCCTAGACACGACGAAGCCCGCCGGTCGGGCGGGCTTCGTCGGGGTCAGTGCTTGCCGTCAGGCGCCCGGGATCTTGATCGCCAGGAGCTGGCCCCCCTCGCGCTCGAGGACAACGGTCCCGCTCGGCTGCGATTCCAGGATCAGCGAACCTGCCTGGATGTCGACCAGGAACCAGTCGGGTCCGAAGGCCGCGGAGGCGTCCACGATGCCACTCGACTCCCAGGCGCCGGCCCGGGCCGCGCCGGAGGTGTCCACATCATCGGGACCCTCGTCCTGCGACTGATTGACCTTGGCGACCACGTCGAGCGACTCATCGCTGAAGTCGTAGTGCCAGATGCGGGCCGTCGAGCCCGTGGGACCGTCGTTCGCTTGGTTATGGCTCCCCGGGTCTTCCTGGATGAGGATGCCGTTGGCGGTCGTCTCGATGTTGTCGGGCTGGTGGATGACATCCCGGTTGCCGTATCCACCCTCGTCGGCATCGATGAGGATGGAGAGGCTCTCGACGACCGTCGGGTCTTCCTCGTCAAGCACCATCTTGAAGATGCGGCCGTTGGGATATGGCCCCATCGCGGTCGAGGGGCCACGAGCCAATCGGCCGGTGGTCGCGTCCGGGATCGCACGCGGCTCGCCGGTGTCGGCGAAGTACACGATGTTCGAGTCGTTTCGGTCGTACGCGATGTCCTCGACCCGGATGAACTGGAACACATCGTTCTCATTCGACCAGTCTTCGAGGACGGTCTGAGCTGTGGTCGGGGTCGACAGGCCGGTCGCCACGTCACGCGGCACGGGGATGAACGTGCCGGACACGCTGTCATCGCCGGACAGGTCGCCGTAGTCGTTGACCTCGGGATCGTCGGACTTGAAGGCCCAGAGCTCGCCCTCGTCGTTCCAGACGGCGTCCGTGTCGGGGGCGATGTACGAGTACAGCTGCGATGACGGCGCCGAGAACGTGTCATCGCCGGACAGGATCACGAGATCGTCGTACCCCGGGATGGCGACGCTGTTCTCATGGTTGTGGCGGCCCATGCCGTAGATCGTTCGATGCTCGCCGGACTTGATGTCGAGCGCGACGACGACCCCAGCCTGCTCGGGGTTCGAGCCGTTCGCCGGAGTCGCCGGCCACGCGATGCCAGTGCGATTGACGATGTCCGTGGCCTCCTCGTTCGTGAACAGGATCTTGCGATCGAAACCTTCCGCGGGCCCGGCCAGGAAGTTCGAGCAGAAGCGCTGGTAGTTCGAATCGGAGGTCACCACGTACTGGGCATTGAGGACGCCCATGGAATGCTGATTCAGCGCGATGCGACTCACCTGGCTGTTGTTGAAATCGGACAGGTTGCCCGGGAATGGGACAAGCGAAGTCTCGTGGTTGACGTACGCGTCGACCCGGCCCTTGCCGCGCAGGTTGATCGAGATCCCGTCCGGGATGGAGTCGAAGACGTAGCCGTCGTCACCGACTGCTTCGCCGACGGTGAGGAGGGGCACGATCTGGACGCCCGCCATCACTGGATCGAGCATCGAGGGGGCGCTCGTCTTGCTGCCGCCGTTCGCGGCGGTGACGGGCACCGAGGCCAGCGTGAGTGCCGCGACGGCGGAGAGGGCGAGGAGCTGGACGATGCGACGGCGGGACACGAGCCGTGGGCGATGCATGAGACCTCCTGGAGTGCACTACAGGGGCGTCCGGTGGGGTCCGCTATGGTCCTCCACTCCAGCCGTATCGGCAAGTGGATAGGACCGCAATCGCCGGTTCGCGAACAGCCTGCCGGTGCGTTGCGGCACCATCCAGCGGCGACGGAGGCCGACCAGTAGCGTCCCACGCGTGCGCTGACGCAGCGTCGGACGCTCCTAGACGAAGCTCGTATCCGTCTCATTGCCAGGATCGGGACAACGAGGCCGGCAAGCCACTCGTGCGGCCTTCGTCTCGTGACGTGTCTAGGCCGGGCTCAGGCCGGGGTGGCCACCCAGGTCGGCAGTTCGCGCGCGAGGGTCGTGAGCGGCAGCGACCCGTGCCCCAGGACCTGGTCGTGGAACTCGCGCAGGTCGAATCGCGCGCCGTCGCGCTCGGAGAGCTCGCGCCGCAGCTTCTCGATCTGGCGCTGGCCCAGCTTGTAGGTCAGGGCCTGGCCCGGCCAGCAGATGTAGCGGTCGGTCTCGATGACGGCGTCGGTCTCGGACAGGCCGACATTGCGCAAGAAGTCGATCGAGCGCTGGCGCTCCCAGCGCAGCGCGTGAAGCCCGGTGTCGACGACGAGCCGCGCCGCCCGCCACGCCTGCGCGTCGAGCATCCCGAACCGCTCCCCTTCCGATCGGTAGAGCCCCATCTCGTCGGCGAGACGCTCGCTGTACAGGCCCCAGCCCTCGACGTACGCCCCGCCGACCGCCCGTGCGCCGAGGCGCCGGAACGTATTCAGGCGCGGGTTCTCCATCTCGAGCGCGATCTGGAAGTGGTGGCCGGGTGCCGCTTCGTGGTAGGTCGTCGACGCGAGCTTGGTGTACTTGCGCGACGGGAGGTCGTAGCCGTTGGCGTAGTAGATCCCGTCACGCGACCCATCGGCCGCCGGCGGGTAGTAGTAGGCGAAGGGCGCATCCCGTTCCTTGTACTCCTCGACCGGGCGGACATCGAGCCCGGCCTTGGGCAACCTGCCGAAGAAGCGCGGCGCGGCGGCCATCGCACGCTCCAGGTCCTCGGCCGCCCGCTGGACGAGCTGCTCCTTCGACCCTGGCGTATTGGCGTCCTCGGCATCGAGGCTGGCGCGATAGGCAGCGGTGTCGTCGTCGAAGCCCGCGGCGCCGGAGATCTCGCGCCGTTCGTCCTCGATGGTCTCGAGCTCGTCCAGGCCGATCTGGTGGATCTCACGCGGGTCCATGTCGAGGGTCGTCCAGCTGCGGATCGCCGTACGGTAGATGGCCTCGCCGTTGGGCGCGGACCAGATGCCGGGCTCCTCGCGACTGGCGCGTCGGTAATCGCCGCTGAGGACCTCCAGGAAGGCCTCGTCCGCGGGATAGACGAAGTCGCGCACGACCTCGCGGATGCGCTCGCGGTCGGCGTCCGACGCACCCTGCACGCTGGACGGGATGATGGCCTCGTCGATCGGGATCTCGAGCATGCGCTCGATCTGGGCGATCGTCCGCTCGGTCACGATCGACGGAGCCGTGAGGCCCGTGCCGAGCGCCTCGCGCAGGATGTCCGTGTTGGCGGCCATGAACGCCGGGTAGGCGCGCAGCCGCGCGACGAAGGCCTCGAGCCGCGCCGGGGTGTCGACCGGCTGGAACTGGGTCAGCTGAGGCAGGAGCTGCTGGGGACCGCCCATCTGGTCCACGACACGCAGCTGGTGCAGGCCCTGGTCGTCCTCCTCGATGCGGAGCTCGCCGATCACCCGGAGCATGTCGCGCGTGATGCGCTCTTCCGTGGAAAGCCCCTCGATCGGGATCGCGGTGGCCTCCGCTGCCGTTCGAGCCATCAGCTCGCGGACCTTCGCGCGACCGGCCGGCGAGGGGTCCTCGAGTCGGTCGCCATACCGGTCGTCACCGTAGAACGTGGCGGTCGTCGGATCGAGCTCGAGGACGCTCTCCCAGTACCGGTCGGACAGGGCGTCGACGGCGGAGCGGTCGTCGGTCATCGTGGGTCTTCAGCCTCCCCCTGCAGGCGGGATCGCGCGGCCCGGGACAGGCCGCGGCCTGCTGGAGCCGTAGGGTAGCGCGCCGGCACCCTCAGCCGCCGAACAGCGGCATCTGCTCGCCGCCGCGCTCGACGAACGGATCGAGACCGAGCAGCGGCTCCAGGTCGTCGAGGTCGGGCTTCTCCGCGGCGAGGAACGTCCGCAGATGATCCCATTTGATGATGTGCCAGCCGTACTCGTCCATGGCCGCGCGCAGGAGCGGCGAGCGCTCGAGCTTGTGACGCACGAGGTCCGTCCGCTCCGGCGCCACGGTCAGGAGCCTGACGAGCTTCTCGTGCGCGCCGATCCTGGGGTGCCGTCGAAGGAGCGGCTCGCCGAGGATCGCCGTCCATTCGACCTCGAACAGGAAGGCGACCTTGCTCCGCCGGTACCAGATCGCATCCACGTCCGAGATCTCGGGAACGGACCGGCCGATGCCGCCCAGGTTGACCGTCTGTTCGCGTTCGCCGAGGAGGTCGGCGAG
>CAZFXH010000079.1:0-4389 GCA_964522905.1 uncultured Anaerolineaceae bacterium | reverse complement strand
ATCGCGATCCGGAGCGCCCGTTCTGCCTGCTCATCCACCACAAGGCGCCCCACCGCTCCTGGGAGCCGGACGAGGTCCACGCCGGTCGGTATCAGGACGCCGACCTGCCGGTTCCGCCTGGCTTTGACGACGACCATTCGGGCCAGGCGCCCGCCGCTTCAGAAGCGCGGATGCGGATGACCGACCTGACCGAGACTGACCTGAAGGCGCCGATCCCGGTCGGTCTCGATGTCGACGCGGAATCCCTCTGGCGGTGGCGCCGATTCATCGAGGACTACCTCGCGTGCGTGGCGAGCATCGACGACAACGTGGGGCGCGTCCTCGACTGGCTCGACGAGGCCGGGCTCGCCGACGACACCGTCGTCGTCTACACAAGCGACCAGGGGTTCTTTCTCGGCGAGCATGGCTGGTTCGACAAGCGCTTCATGTACGAGGAATCGATCCGCATGCCCCTGCTCGTCCGCTACCCGCGCGAGGTGACGCCGGCCTCGGCGACGGACGCGATGGTCCTCAACGTCGACTTCGCGCCGACGTTCTGCGACCTGGCCAGGGTGCCGATCCCGGCACGGATGCAGGGTCGCTCCGTCCTGCCGATCCTGCGTGGTGACACGCCCGCCGACTGGCGGACCAGCATGTACTACCGCTACTGGATGCATCTCGATCCGGCGCATCACGTCCAGGCCCATCTCGGCGTCCGGACCACTCGGTACAAGCTGGTCCACTACCCGGGCGAGGGGGCCGGTGTGACCGGCGCGTCGAGCGAGGAGCGCACGCCCGCCTGGGAGCTGTTCGACCTCACGACCGACCCGTTCGAACTCCACAGCGTCTATCACGATCCCGCGTACGCCTCGGTCGTCACGGACCTGAGTAACGAGCTCATGCGCCTCCGGCTAGAGGTGGGTGACGCCCCGGCCTCACGCGCCCCGGCGGCGGGCCAGCGTTGAAGGCGTGGTAGCCGCCCCCTCAGGTCAAGCCCATCCACCGTGCCGTGGTCATGGTGATGCGATCTCGCAGTTCGGCGTGGTGCACAGCGCCAGACCGAGTGCGTCCAGGCCCTCTGCCAGCGGCGTGAAGCCGAGGATCCCCCCGAAGCTCCGACTCGTCGCGCCGGCCGGCAGTCCGCGCACGAGCACGGCACCGCCCGAGTCACCGACGCCGACATCGATGTCCGCTGCGGCGACCATGCACGGGAAGTAGTCGCCGTCGGCGATGGGGTCATGGAGATACTCGCCCGTCTCCGCCACCGTGCCGGCGCGGTAGATGTTGCGCCCGTTGATCTCGACTGCGTCGCCGATCTCGATGTCCGGGCATGACAGTGGCGCCGTGCCCGGCTCGATGACGCGCACCCCACCCTCGCCCATGTCGACCATGTTGAGACGGCCCCACGGGATCCGATCGGGTGCGACGACGAGGTAGTTCATGTCCGACGGCCGGCACGTGTGCCCCTCGTGCGGACACGGTTCGAGCACGGCGGCTGGGCCGAACACGCCCCGCACCGTGCGACCGTCCGGTTCCCAGGCCGTCATGCCCTCCGACGCGCAATGAGCGGACGAGGTCAGGACGACCGTGTCCTCGAGGCGAGCGTAGAAGCCGGCGGCGCAGGATCCCCAGAGCTGCCGCCCGGCCAGGACCGGCGGTTCGCCCGCCGGCATCGTGAGCGACGAGAACACGTTCCCGGCGAGCATCACCCCGACGAGGATCATGGCGGCGGTGGCGCCCGCGAGCAGGAATGGTCGCGCGCTCAGGCGTGTGCGTGGACGTCGAGGAGTCAGGGGACGGACACGGCGAGAAAGCCCGGGAGGAGTCGGTGCACCGGGACATGCTCACCTCGATCGAGAAGCACGTCAAACGCGTGACCCATTCCGGGTACTCGGTCGTTCTATCTCCGCAACGGGGACCGAATCTCGGGGCCGTCGGACGGCGGCCCGTCGGTCATCCGCCCTGGAGGGAATGGACTGATGCGTCGATCGATCGCACTCGCCACCGCAGTGGCACTCATCGCTGTGCTGTCGCTGCCGATCTCGGCCTTCGCCGCGGAACGACGGCCGATGTCGGGTGGCTTCACCGTCGCCGTCGTGCCCGTCGAACAACGGTGCGGCGCCAACGCCCTGACCATCGGGTTCGTGGGCGCGGGCAAGGCGACCCATTTCGGCCGCATGACGGGCGACGGCTCGAACTGCACTGAGTTCTCGCTTACCTCTGGCTCGGTCGGCATCTGGGATGGCATCGCGACCTACGTTGCCGCAGACGGTTCATCCGTCACGGTCGCGTACGAGGGTGTCCAAGCTGCGCCGTCGAACGGGAGGGCTTCGTCGACGACGACGAGCACCGTGGTGTCGGGTACCGGCCGCTTCGCAGACGCGGAAGGCGAGTGGGCCGATTCTGGGGTCATCGACTTCACGACCGGCCTGTACACCGGGAAGTTCTCCGGCTGGATCAGCTATTGATGCCGGTCGACGGCTGGGGCGGCCGCGGTTCCGCGGTCAGCTGAAGTTCGCCCGGTAGGATCGGACCGATGATCGGTCGACGTGCAGCCGCGATCGAAGAGCAGGCGGGCGACCTCGAGGGTCAGCTCGCGGACTTCTTCGGGCTGCATTACGACCGACTCGTCCGGCTTGCGGCGCTTGTCTGCCACGCCAACGTCTCCATCGAGGACGCCGTCCAGGCGGCGATGGAGCAGGCGTGGCGGAGGCGCCACACCCTCCGCGACCCGAACCGTCTCCGCCCGTGGCTCGACCAGATCGTCGTGCGCGAAGCGATCCGCCTCAATAGACGGCCGTGGTGGACACGGTTCCAGGCATCGCCCGAGGCGGCCCTGCTGACGACAGCGGATCGGCGGAGCGAGGTCGATCCGACCTGGATCGCCCTGTCGGTGGCCTTCCGAACGCTGCCAGCCGAACAACGCGCCGCTGTCGCCCTCCACCTCTACGAAGGCTATTCGGTCGATGAGACGGCAAGCCTCACGGGCGCCAGCGTCGAGACCACGCGCTCACGCCTGCGGCTTGCGCGCCAGCGCCTGCGCCGCGAGATGGGCGACGCCGGCGGAGACGAGCGATGAACGGCGACGAGCGCTTCGACCAGCTGCTCCGCGCGGCCCTCGAGTGGCAGGCGGACGATGCCGCCCGGCGCGTGCCGTCGATGGAGAGGAGCGTCCGCCGCCTGGCCGACCGGCTCGAGACAGAGCCCGAGCGAGCCCGGCCGCTCGTCTCGCTCCGCACCGACACCGGTCGTGGGCTTCAGCTGATCACGGTGCTCCTGCTCCTTGCCCTGGCCGCTGTTGCCATCGGGATCGGCGCGCAGCTCCTCCTGCGGCCCCCGCTCGAGCCGCCGGCATTCGGGTACGGGGGCGGGTGCTTCACGCCGGATCGCGGCGGGATCGTTTACACGGTGGTCGCGGACGATCAACCACTCATCCTGTACGGGGACGGACGGCTCATCCGACTTCTCTCGGCGGCGGGCGAGACCCGATCGGCGATCCTCGATACCGCCGGCGGGCTTGAGCGGCGCCTGTCGGGTCGCGGGATCGACCTGGTCCTCGACCGCGTGGCCGAGACGATCCCGGAGCCGGGCTGTCGGCACCTTCGGGCAGCCGAATCGACCGGGGAGATCAGCGTTTTCACGCCCGCGGGCCTCGTCGAGCTGTCGTGGCATCCATCCAACAGCGGCCGGCGACTGACACCCGAGGAGGAAGCCGACGCCGAGGCGCTGGAGTTGGCCCTCGCTCAGCCGGAGACCTGGCTCCCTGCCGACGCCTGGGAGGCTGCGGCTGGAGACCGGGTCGCGCCCGATCGCTGGCTGGTGATGGTCGAGCTCACCCCGAGCGGATTCGGTCCGGGGGAGGAGGTCCCGCTCTCGACCGGTGGGGTGCTGGAGGGTTCGGACCCCCGCTACACGAAGGTCATCCTGCCGGGCGGCCAGGAACCGGCCGAGTTCGGAGAGGAGGTGGCCACTCGGGACGGGACGGTCGTGCGCTGCGGCGTCTTGGAGACCGCTGACGCGCGGCGGCTTTCCGATTCCCTGGACGCGCTGCCACTGGCGATGCATGACGATGAAGAGCTGTTCACCGATGACCTGACGTCGCGGGTGTTCATCTACATCGCAACCGCCTACCCACAGGAGCCCGACTGCCTGGAACAGGGTCGCGAAATGCGGGCCGCTTTGAGTCCGAGCCCGGCGCCCCTGCCCCCGACGCCGGGACCGGGCGACGATCTGGCAGGAATCGATCCATGCAGCCTGCTGCCCACATCGGCAGACGAGATGTTCGGGCCCGGCGTGGTCCGCGAGCGGCGGGCTTCGACCTTGGCGCTCGGTGCACCGGCGCAGTCGTGCGACCTCGTGACCCCGGCGGAGTTCAGTCCAGAGACACTTCACGCCAGCCTGACGCTCTAT
>CAZFXH010000078.1:0-10884 GCA_964522905.1 uncultured Anaerolineaceae bacterium | reverse complement strand
ACTTCGTCGAGCGCGTCCACCAGCCGATCGCGCGAGGCCCGGCGCGAGGCCACGAGTACCACGGTTCCCGTTGCTGCCATGACGTAGACGACCTGACGAACGAGCTCGGCTCGCGGGGCCAAGGACGCGTCCCCGCCCAGGAAGAACAGCCCGTTGAAGATCACGCCCACGACGATGGCGGTGATCCCGCCGATCAGCCCCGCGAACCAAGCGGCCAGCACGGCCGCGGCCATGAGCAGGATGTAACCCATGTCGCCCTGGGCGAACTCGTTGAGCGCGGCTTTCGTTGCGACCGCGGCCCACGCGATGAACACCCCGGCCAGCAGCGCGTAGCCGGGAGCGAACCGGACGTCGCGTGCCCGGGCGAGCTCGCCCTTGGCCCGTCCGGCTGCCTGTCCCGCGGTGCCTGCGGTTTCGTGGGTCACGTTTGCTCCCTCGCGAGGCCTGAGGGTCGAAATTATGGACCACGCCTGCCGGGAGCTGGCAGGCGGGCCGGCGGGAGGGCCGGCGACAGGGCCCCCTGTCACCCCACCGTAACGGCCGTTCGCTGTCGTGGCGTGCCTGCGGGATGGCCGCGCGAGCACGATGACGGCCCGCACCCCAGGAGGCGATCGAAGAATGAGCTTCTCTGACGATCCACGCCGGGCGGCGATGCCTCGCCCGAAAGACCGCGTCCTCTCGACCGAGACCGTCGGCGATCCCGAAGCCGACGATCCCGAGGCTGCCGGCCAGGAAGGCGCCGCGGCGGGTGCCGTGCTTGGGACCGCTGTCGGCGGGCCGATCGGCGCGGTCGCGGGAGCCGTGATCGGAGGCGCCGCCGGCACGACCGGCGAGACCGTCGACGCACCGGCGGTCGAGCGGCGCATCTCCGGCCCGACGTCCGGGGACCCCGTCCCGGATGGGCCCCGCGAGGGTCCGCCCGCCGACGACGATCAGGTCCGTGAGACCGGTCATTCCCGCTGATAGCCGCCTGATAGACGGCATGACCACGGCTTGACGTCCCGCCCGGCTGGTGGCACCTACCGTCGTAGCAACGGCGTCATCCGACGTCCCATCACCGGCGTTGTGCCGGTCATCCGAACACAAGGAGGCCCCCAGTGGACCACGACACGACGACCCCCAACGATCATCGTCACGATGACGACCTGCTGAACGAAGGCCGCGGCACGGCCCCCGAGAACGAAGAGGGCGGCAAGGAGGCCATGGGCGCCGGTGCCGGCGCCCTCGGCGGCGCAGCCGTCGGCATGGCTGTCGGTGGACCCCCCGGCGCGGTCGTCGGTGGCGCGATCGGCGCCGTCGGTGGCGCGGTCGCGGGTGAAGCGGCCGAAGGCGATGACGAGGTCGGTGCGGGCGCAGGCGCCCTGGGTGGCGGCGCGGCCGGCGCGCTCGTCGGTGGCGCGATCGCCGGACCTCCCGGCGCGGTCGTCGGTGGTGCCGTTGGCGCCGCGGGCGGTGCCGGAGCGGGCGATCAGGCCGAGGAAGAGATCGAGGAGAGCGACCCCTCGCACCCGGCCGAGCGCCCCTACTGACCCTTCCCCGACTCGGCAATCGGCCGGGAGTGCGACACTGACCGCGAGGATCCCGTCCGGCGGGGCCTCGCGGTCCTCCTTGTCCCAGAGGTAACCATCGGATGACTCGTTCGCTCCGCATCGCCCAGGTCGCTCCGCCATTCGAGCGTGTGCCGCCGCGGGCGTACGGAGGGACGGAGCGCATCGTCCACGGCCTCGTCACCGAGCTCGACCGCCGCGGCCACGCCGTCACCACCTTCGCCAGCGGCGATTCGGTGGTCGCGGGCCGCCACATCGAGACGGTGCCCCAGGCGCTCCGGCCCCTCGGCTACGCCGGCGACTCGCTGCCGTACATGCAGCTGACCCTCCACGAGGTCCTGGCCCGCGCGACCGAATTCGACCTCATCCACAGCCACATGGAATGGGCGAGCCTGCTGCTCGCGCGGGTCAGCCCCGTCCCGGTCGTGACCACGTTCCACGGCCGGCTGGACCTGCCGTGGGCAGACGCGCTCCTTCGCCACCCACCGGCCGGCCTCGTGGCGATCAGCGAGAACCAGGCAGGCACGCACCCCGACGTCCCCTGGGCGGCTGTCATCCACAACGGGCTGCGGCTCGCGGAGATGCCGTTCGGGACCAGCCGGACGGATGCGCTGTGTTTCGTCGGACGCGTGGTTCCCGAGAAGGGCATCGTGGAGGCGATCGAGATCGCGGTCGCCGCCGATCGGCCGTTGCGGATCGCGGCCAAGGCCGGCCCGACCACGGCGGAGCGGGATTACTTCGAGAACGTGTTCCGGCCGGCGATGAAGGCAGCGGGCTCTCTGGTGGAGTACCTCGGCGAGCTTGACCAGGCCGATCGCGACGACCTCTTCGCCCAGAGCTACGCCACGGTGATGCCCGGATCGTGGCCCGAGCCGTTCGGCCTCGTCTTGATCGAGTCGCTGGCCGCCGGGACACCGGTCATCGCCCGGCGCATCGGCGCCCTGCCGGAGATCCTGCGCGACGGCGTCGATGGCTTCTTCGGTGACGACGTCGCGGCGATGGCGTTCAAGGTCGATCGCGTCGCCGACCTCGATCGGCGAGCGATCCGTGAGTCGGTGCTCGACCGCTTCTCCGTCGAGCGCATGACCGATCGCTACGAGGCCGTCTATCACGCGCAACTCGGCATTTCCGAGCCTGCGGTCCCGGTCGGACCAGGCTTTGCCACGGGCACCGCCGATGGAGCGGGCGAGCCGGAGGACCTGGCCGTGCACCGCATCGACCGCACGGGAGCCCTCGCCCGGCGCTGATCGGTCACGCACCCTCGAGCGAGGAGCACAGGCCGCTCCGCGCCGGGCGGGGTCAGCGCTGCCGGTCCGGATCCTCGATGTCGGCCGCGTCGGGAGCGTCCGCGCCTTCCTTGAGCCAAGGGTTCGATTCCTCGGGCGGCTCGGCGGGCGACTCGGGCTCGGGGCTCTCGATCGTCTCGCGCTCGTCGTCTTTCGCCTCACGGCCGGCCTCGGCCTCGTAGGTGTCCTCGCCCGGGACGGGTCGCAGTTCATCGGTCATGGGTTGTCCTCCTTCTGCACTGGTCGGCTGGGTCGGTGGTCGTGGTTCAGTGGTCAGGCTCGGGTCATCCCGCGCCGCAGCAGGATCCAGGCAAGCACCAGGGTCACCATCGCGATGACGCCGAGCGCCAGGAACTCCCATGCCTGGTTCGTCCCTCCGCGCAGCATGAAGTCCTGCAACAGCCGGATGCCATGGGTCACCGGCAACGTATAGGCGATCGCCCGCACCGGCTCGCTGAATTCGGTGATCGGCAGGACGAAGCCGCTGAAGAAGACCGAGGCCAACAGGACGAGCAGCGACAGCTGGACGGCCTGTCGCTCGGAATCGGAGACCACGGCGATGAGCAGGCCCACCCCGAGTGATGCCAGCAGCAGCAGGGCGATGGCGAGCACCACGAACGCGACCTGCCCCACCATCGGCACCCCGAGCCCCAGGACGAGCAGCGCGACCGTCAGGGTCGCGATGGCGCCGCCGATCAACCCGAAGGCCAGGACCTTCCCGGCCAGCACCTCTGCGGCGCTCACCGGGGCGATCCGGAACAGCTCGATGACGCCGCTCGTGCGCTCGCGCACGAGCGACATCGCGACGAGCGTGACCGCGAGGTGCTGGAGGATCAGCGCGAGCACCGCAGGAGCGAAGTACGAGATGACGTGGGGGGTCGATGGTGAGACGTTGCGGATCTCGGCCCGCGTCGGCGCGGCGATCACCTCCGGTGGGATCGCGTCCGCCTCAGCCTCGCCGGCGGCCACGGCGTAGCCCTGGCCCTCCGCCGCCACACGCTCGATGATCTCGCGGTTGATGGCGGACGCCAGGCCTGAGGCGAGGAAACCCGCGTAGTTCTCGGCGACCGGGTCCACGACGTCGACGACGACCTCGATGACCGACTGTTCGCCGGCGCGGAAGTTCGCATCGGGATCCTCGGGAGCGATGATGACCACATCCGCGGTGCCTGCCCCGAGACGAGCCTCGGCCGCCGCGCGGTCCGTCGCCACCTCGCTGACATGCAGCCCGCCGCCGGCGAGCTCCTGGTAGGTCGCGACGTCGGAGGGCAGGCCGCTGTCGGGCGGGGCCACGATCACGGCCTCGAGGGGACGCTTGCTGCCGCTGTACCCGAACCCGAAGACGGCCATGATCAGGAAGGGGCCCAGGATCAGGCTGAGGATCGCGCCCGGTCGACGCAACGTTTCGATGACCTCCTTGCCGACGAACGCCATCAGCCGGACGACCACGGCGAGCATGGCGCGCATCAGTCGCCCCCGGAGGGTTCGGTGTGGAGGCGGGCCAGCCGATCGCGCTCGACGAGGATCGCGAAGACCTCGTCGAACGACGGTCGCACCTCTCTCGCGGCCGCCACGTCGCCGCCGCCCTGGGTGATCGCCTCGACGACGTCGGGCAGGGCCGTGGAGGCGTCATCCACCGTGACCCGGAGCGTGTGTGGGCCGCGTCGCTCCACGCTCCGGACCATCGGCAGCTCGGAAAGTCGGTCGCTGTCGTACGCGCTGCCCATCTCGATCTCGACGACATCCCCGCCGACCGCCTCGCGGCGCAAGTCGTCGGGTTCCGCCAGGGCGATGAGCCGGCCACCAGAGATCAGGGCGACTGTGTCGCACTCCTCGGCTTCGTTGACGTACTGCGTCGTCACGAGGAGGGTGTGGCCGCTGTCGCGCAGGCGGTGGAGCTCCTTCCAGATGCTGCCTCGGAGGATCGGGTCGATGCCGGCGGTCGGCTCATCGAGGAACATCAGGTCGGGGTCGTGCACGAGCGCCGAGGCGAGCTCCAGGCGGCGCTGCATGCCGCCCGACAGGCGGCCGGCACGGCGGCCGCGAACCGCCCACAGGTCCACGAGCTCGAGGACTTCGCGGGTGCGACGATGCCGGGTGCGCCACAGGATCCCGAACAACGACGCGACGAAATCGACGTTCTCGCGGGCCGTGAGGTCGGGATACAGGGTGAACTGCTGCGGCATGTACCCGATCCGCTCGCGGGTCTGCCGTCGGAACGTCCGCGGGTCCTCGCCGAGCACGCGGACCTGCCCATCGGTCGGGGTGAGTGCCCCGGTGAGCAGGCGGATGGTGGTCGTCTTCCCGGAGCCGGACGGGCCGATGATGCCCAGGATCGTGCCCCGGTGCACGGTCAGGGAGATGCCATCGACCGCCGTGTCGTCTCCGAACCGTTTCGTGACGCCGTCGATGACGACCGCCGCGTCGGCACCCGGCAACGCGTCGGCAGTCGCCGCCGCACCGGTCGGCGATGGCGGTGCATCCAACACTGGGGGTCTCCTCGGGCTCGTCGGCGGCTGGGCTGTCGCATCGGGCGGGTTGTTCCCACCGCGGCTCCCCCACGGGCGCGGTGGGATGAGCGAAGTATCCGGACCGCCGGGTATCGGCCTGCCGACGTACGCCACGAGCGGAGTTTCATCGATATCGCGAACGTGCTTGCCACGTCACTGAGAGGCACGGGCTGGACTCGTGCGATGGCGCCAAGCCGCGCGAGGCGCCATGGTTGCGTTCGTGCCCGATCGTCGCCGACCCGAACCCGATGCCACGCCGGATGCACGCGCCGTAGCGCGGGCTGCCGGCCTGCGCTACGCGACCGACGCTCGCCCCGGCATCCGTCGCCGCCGCTCCGGGCGAGGCTTCAGCTACCGCGATGCGGACGGCAGGACCATCCGCGATCGCGAGATCATCGCCCGGATCCGGGCGGTGGCGATCCCGCCGGCCTGGACCGACGTGTGGATCTGCCCGTGGCCCAATGGCCACATCCAGGCCAGTGGGCGCGACGCCCGCGGCCGGAAGCAGTACCGCTACCACGCGGAGTGGCACCAGCGGCGCGGGACTGACAAGTTCGGTCGCTTGCTTGACTTCGCCAAGGCACTCCCCCGCATCAGGAGGCGCTGTGACGTGGATCTCGCGAGACCCGGTCTGGCGCGAGAGAAGGTCCTGGCCGCCGTCGTTCGACTGCTGGAAATGACCCTCATCCGGGTCGGCAACGATGAATACGCGCGCCTGAACCGCTCGTTCGGGTTGACGACCTTGCGGGGCCGGCATGCACGGATCGAGGGCTCGGGCGTGCGCTTCCGGTTCCGTGGCAAGTCCGGCAAGACCCACGAGGTCGGCCTTCGCGATCGACGGCTCGCCGGAATCGTCCGGCGCTGCCAGGAGCTCCCAGGACAGGACCTGTTCCAGTTCGTCGATGACGACGGAGAGGTTCGCGACGTGGCGTCGGACGACGTCAACGACTACATCCGCGAAGCGTCAGGAGGCGAGTTCACGGCCAAGGACTTCCGGACGTGGGCGGGTACGGTCCTCGCCTACCGGGCCCTCCGTGCACTCCAGCCCGGCGTCGGCCAGGGGGGCGCGAAGAAGAACGTCGTGGAGGCGATCCGGCAGACCGCCGATCGCCTGGGCAACACGCCGGCGGTCGCCCGCGGCAGCTACGTCCACCCGGCGGTCCTCGAGGCGTATCTCGCGGGATCGATCCGTGGCGCCCTGGTCGAAGCGGCGGAAGAGCAGGAGACTCCCCCGACGAGCGCGACCCCGAGCGAAGAGGCCGCGGTCCGGGCCCTCCTGCGCCAGCGACTCGAGGACGACGCCGCCCGGTCCGGGCGCGGTCGGAACGGTTCCGGCCGCTCAGCGCGCGCGAAGTCGTCGGACCGGCGCTGACCCCTGGCTGGTCAGGCGGGAGTGGCCGTGCGTGCGTCCAGCTCGGCGTCAGCCTTCGCCTTCGTCCCCCATGAGCGGCAGTGCGACGACCACTGTGGTGCCGCTCCCTGGTCCCTCCGAATGCAGCACCATTGTGCCGCCGTGGGCGGCGACGATGCCACGGCACGCGTACAGCCCCAGCCCGAGTCCAGGGATGCCCAGCGCTCGAGCGCGGTCGGCCCGCACGAAGCGATCGAACACCGTTCCGGCTTCCTCCGAGGTCAGGCCCATGCCGTGGTCCGCGACCGTGATCTGGGCGAGCTCGTCTGCGGCGCGCCTGGTCTCGATCTCGACGCGGCCGTCACGCGGCGAATACTTCAGCGCGTTGCTGACGAGGTTGGAGACCACCCGCCGCAGGAGGTGCGCGTCCCAGAGCCCCACGAGCTGATCGGTCGACGGTTCGAAGTCGATCTGCCGGCGCGTCTCGATATCGAGCAGCGCAAGGGCGTCGGCGACGATCGCGTCGAGCTTCGCGGGCTCGGGATCCGGTTCGAGCGCGCCCATGACCAACAGCGAGGCGTCGCCGAGCGTGTCGAGCATGACGTTGATCTCGTTCACGGCGACGACGGCGCTCTTGACCACCTCGGTCACGCGGTCGCGGTCGAAATCCGCTTCACCGAGCCATCGGGCGGCGAGATCGAGTGACCCGGTCACCAGCGTGATCGGCTGGCGGAGGTCGTGCACCGTCGTCGCCAGGAACTCCTCGCGCACGCTCTCGACGCGATCCGAGAGCGCGTTCAGGCCGACGGTCGCGGCCCCGTCGAGGGCATCGTCGATGACCGCCTGGCCGGCCAGGATGTCAGCGGCTGGGGCGGCCTCGATGGAGGCGATCAGCGCGCGCCCGATCTCGTGGCGCAGCAGTCGGAACTCGGTCACGATCGCCACAGGCCCCAGACCCTGGTCGAAGCGCATCTGCGCGTGTGCCTTGGCCGCTTCGATCACCGCCGGATCGTCCATCGGCGGCTGGACATCGTCTCGGTAGTCCGACGTCCGCAGCACGCCGATGATGCTCTCGAGCAGCACGGGGATGTGGTCGGCGACCGCGGCCTCCCGGTTCTCCGCGTGGAACGGTTGGTCCAGGGCAGCCTTCAGCCAGGCCGCGAGGATCTCGCTGCGTCGGCGCGCCAGGGCCTCCGCGATCGGCCCGAGATCGGCGCTGTCTACGACCCCCTCGATGCGCTGATCGATGCCGGGTGCGGCGCCATCGGCCTCGGTCATGCCGCGCATCCCTCCCACCTTCTGCGGATTCACGGCCCCCGCAAGAAGGCCCGAGGACCCGAGGATACGCCGTGTTCCGGGTCACCATCCGGCGTGGGCGGCGTGCGCCGGACATGAACGGGCCCCGGCGTCGCCGCCGGGGCCCTGGTTCGCGATGACCGCGGGTCAGCGATCGCCGCGAAGCTCGTCGCCTACATTGCCCAGATTCTCACGGATCTCGTCGCCGGCATTGCCGGCCTTGTCGGCGAGGGACTCCTCGCCATCGGACCGCCGCCAGGCGGCCTTTGTGTCGGTCTCGCTGTCGCGATACTCGCGCTTCATGTCCTGGGTGCTGTCGTCCATGGTGTCGCGGATCTCGTCGCCGGCGTTGCCGAGGTGTTTGCGAGTCTCGTCGCCAGCATTGGCGAGCTTGTCGCCGAGGTCCTCGCCGTCGGCCTTGCGCCACGTCTGCTTGGCGTCGGTCTCGACTTCGCGGGCGCCCTTCTTGATGTCATCCATGGTGGTCGGACTCCTTCATTTTGGTGGCGCGGTATGCGCCGTAGGCAGAACGTAGGCCCCGCCACGTATCACCCCGTCCGCCGAGGAAGGCGCTCCGGTTGCGGCGATGTTGCAGCGCGGTGCCGTGTAATGCGGCGAGCCCGGTCGCGCCTGGTCAGCGGCCCGTCGTCGGGCGCGAACCCGGGCGCGAGCCCTGACGGTCCAGCAGGGTGAGGCCCATCGCCGCGGCCGGCACGAGCGCCAGCATCACGAGCAGGCGGTTCGCCCCACCCACGAGGAGGCCCAACGCAAACCCGAACGCCACGAGCGTCCCGGCCGAGAGGCTCTCGTCCGACCCGGTCTCGATCGCACGTCTGGCGTCGGTGATCACCTCGCGCGTCGTTGCGGCGGCATCGGGCAGGCGCGCAGCGGCCTCATTGGCCACACCGCGGACGGTCTCCGCGGCGTCGCGGACGGCTTCCTTGGCCTGCTGGGCCGCGGTATCGTCGGTATCGGTCGATCGCGGTGTCGTCGCCATGATGAGACTCCTTCAGAGGATTGCCCGGCCGGCGCCGATATCCCGGTGCCCGGCGATGTGGCGGAAAAGGCGACGGACGGCCCAGGGAGGGGACCCGGGCCGCCCGTGCGGTCCGAGAACGCCCCGTCACAAGCGCTCCCGGTTGGGGACTATCTGTGTCTCGCCGCGGAACGTCTGGGTCTGCTCCGATGGCTCCGGCCCTCAAGGTAGGGTCCCGGCGCCAACGCGATGCTCACGTGAGGCGGATGGGACATTGCATCCCTATAACAGGTCTTGGTGGCTCCCGGACCCCCAGTGGCACGGGAGCCACAACGCAAGTCTCGTGCCGCACACGTCACGGTCGCCCATGTGGGCCGACCCCGCGCGTTGCACTGGCCTCACGGCTCCCGTCCGACGGCCAGCCAGGACCCGTCGCGTCAGCCGCTGACGTCGTCCTGGTGGACCTCACCGCGCCATGCGCCGGTCGCGACGCCGCGGCTCTCGACGAACTCCTTGAAGCGCTCGAGATCCCCCTTGGCCTGGCGCTGAACGAAGCCAAGGGCGTCCCCGACGGACTCGACCGGGCCCTCGGGCTCGACATCGAGCTGGAGCGCCACCTGGGTCTTTCGGTCGTCCAGGCGATGGAACGTCACCACGCCCGCATTCTCGGCCCCCTCGGTGGAGGTCCAGGCGATCCGCTGGTCGGGGGTCTGCTCGGTGATCATGGCGTTCCAGGTCTTCTTGACGCCGGCGATCTCGGCGGTCCATCGGAGGGTCGTGTCGTCGAGCTGCTCGACCCTCTCGACCGCCTCCATGAACTTGGGGAACTCCTCGAACTGGGTCCACTGGTCGTACGCGACGCGGACCGGGACGTCGACTTCGATCGACTCGATGATCTGGGACACGATGTCTCCTCCTTGTACTGGCGCATCGATGCGAAAAGGCCCACCGGTCGGGTGGGCCTCCTCGCGTGCTGGGAAGGTTCCGGACCAGCGCCCGGGCTGTTCGATCAGACGGGGCCGCGACCGACCCGCGAGCGACCCGTCACCGCGCCGACCACGAGGACCGTGATGACGGCACCGATGGTCGCGACGACGATCGAGCTGATGTCCAACGGACCGTCGATCGGATTCGTGTTGAACAGGACACCGGCCAGGAAGCCGCCGACGAGCGCGCCGACGATGCCAAGCACGATGTGTCCGATGATGCCGAGGCCCTCGTCACCCTTGACGAGGAAACCGGCCAGGTACCCGGCGATGGCGCCGAGGACGATCCACGCGATAATGCTCATGCGTTACCTCCATCCCCATGCGGGCCTCTCACCCGCCTGCTGGGGTTCGTTCGTCCCCAAGTCGGGGCTGGGCACCACTCTCGCGCTCGCCGCGCGGCGGGCGGACTACGACGGGGCGAAAGCACGTAACAACGGCATGAAGACGCCGCTCCGCCCCGGGCGGCCGAGAGGCCCGGCCGGTGAGTGCCCACCGGACGTCGTGACCCTAGGGCCGTCGAAGGTCCGCGACGGTGTCGCGCCGCACGGAGCAGAAGTTTCGGGCGGCTCGCAGACACGTTGTCATGCACGCGTGATGCGACCGAGCCTCGTCGCGGTATCACCGAATGGGCGTCAGCGTGAGCATTCGCATCGACGCGGGAATGCCGCCGACAAGGCTCAGAGGACCAGACATCGATGCTTACCGACAGGACCCATCAGCCGTTCGTGATGGATGACGCCGAGGCCGCCCCGGATCGGGGGATGCTGGTCCTCCAGTACATGGTCGCCGCGGTCGCGGCGGTCGCGGCGGTGCTGCTGGCGCTCGTCAACTGAGCCCCGTCACCGCCCGGCTGTTCGACGCCGACGGGCACGATCGGCGTGTCGACCTGACCGATGCCGATCTCGAGAAGATCGGCGATCGCAAGCTCC
>CAZFXH010000077.1:0-15595 GCA_964522905.1 uncultured Anaerolineaceae bacterium | reverse complement strand
CCGCGGTTCAGGAAGGCGGCCATCTGACCGCGGGTCACGTTTGCGTTCGGGCAGAACTTCGTGGAGGAGCACCCGCCCGTAAGGCGCGCCCCGTACAGCCGTGAGATCGCGCTGTGGAAGGTGTGCGAAGTCGGCACGTCGGTGAACTGGTGGCTCGCGCTGACCATGACTGGCAATGCCAGCATCAGCGCCAAGAGGCCGACGCGGGTCAGTCGCCTGGCCAGCCTCGGCCGCGCCGTCGCCCGCGTCCACCATGAGGGGCCGGCGACCGAGCCGACGGCGTCGACCTGCGCACGCAGCCCCTCCAGCTCGGCCCGAATGGCCTGGATCTCGTCGCGCTCGCCAGGTTGCATCTCGCCCTCCTTGGCCCCGTTTCTGCTGGGACGGGCCCACCATACGCCGGCGTCGTCGCGGCACTGCGTGGTGCGAGAGCGGCGAGGCGTCGTGCTCGCGGTAGACTCCCGCCACGAGATCATCACCCGCTCGAGGAGCCCTGTCCCATGGCCGTCGAGGTGCCCGTCACCGACTACCCGATGTTCATCGACGGCGCGTCTGTGCCCTCGTCGAGCGGTCGCTGGATCGAGGTCCGCAGCCCGGCCACACGCGATGTGGTCGGGCGCGTCCCGGACGGCGCGGAGGCCGACGTCGACCGGGCGGTCTCAGCCGCCCGCACGGCATTCCGCGACGGCCGCTGGCATCGGATGCCGCTCGCGGATCGTGTCGCCGTCCTGAACGGCCTCGCTGACCTCCTGGACCGCGACGCCCACGACCTGGCTCGCCTCGAGACGCTCCAGACGGGGAGCGCGTACAAGCTGCGGCGTGACAGCGACTTCGCCTTCGCGAGCGACAACCTGCGCTTCTTCGCGACGCAGATCCGCACCCTCGAGGGCAAGGCGGCGTACGAATACACGGGCTCGCACACGAGCTTCGTCCGGCGGGAGCCGATCGGGGTCGTCGGGCAGGTCAGTCCGTGGAACTACCCGCTCTGGATGGCGATCTGGAAGATCGGGCCGGCCTTGGCGGCGGGCAATTCGGTGGTCCTCAAGCCAGCGTCGGCGACGCCGCTGACGACCGTCCGCCTTGCCGAACTGGGCAAGGAGGCGGGTGTCCCGGATGGCGTGTTCAACGTCGTGACCGGGCGCGGCGAGGTGGTCGGCGCGGCGCTGGCCGCGCACATGGACGTCGACATGATCTCGCTGACGGGCGACACCGAGACCGGCAAGCAGATCCAGGCCCTGGCAGCCGGCAACCTGAAGCGCGTCCATCTCGAGCTCGGTGGCAAGGCGCCGTTCATCGTCTGCGCGGACGCCGACATCGAGGCCGCAGCCCGCGGGGCGACGGCGGGCGCGCTCATAAACGGCGGCCAGGATTGCACGGCGGCCACGCGCGCCTACGTCCACCGCGACGTGTACGACGCGTTCCTCACCCGCACCGCGGAGCTGTTCGATGGCGTGCGGGTCGGCGATCCGTTCGACCCGGCGACGGACCTCGGGACCCTCATCAGCGATACCCAGGTCGCCCGAGTCGCCGGATTCGTGGAGCGCGCCGTCGCGGCGGGCGCGCGGGTCGCGGCAGGCGGGTTCGCGCCCGACGTCCCCGGTCTACCCGATGGCGCCTTCTACCGACCCACGATCGTCGCCGACTGCGCCCAGGACAGCGAGATCGTGCAGGACGAGGTGTTCGGCCCGGTCCTCGCGGTGCTTCCGTTCGACACGCTCGACGAGGCGCTCGATAAGGCCAACGACACGCGCTACGGGCTCGCGGCCAGCATCTGGACCTCGAACGTGTTCACCGCCATGGAGGCCGCCCGCACGCTGAACTTCGGCCACGTGCAGGTCAACGACCACCTGATGGTCACCTCCGAGATGCCGCACGGTGGCTTCAAGCAGTCCGGCTCGGGCAAGGACATGTCGAGCTATTCCTTCGAGGAATACACCCAGGTCAAGCACGTCATGCTCGAGCTGACCGGCGAGCCCGAGAAGGGCTGGCACTACACGATCTTCGGCGACAAGCCGGCCGAGTAGCCGACTTCCGAGCACGAAACGGCCCGGCGCGTCGTTGGCCCCCCTTGCGCCACGGCGTCACCATGGACCGATGGGTGCGATCAAGCGAAAGAGCTTCGACGACTCGGACGGGTTCCGGGAGTTCCCGCTCATGACGGTCTCGCTCGCGCGAATCGGGTCACACACGATCGGTCGCGGCGTGGTGCAGCCCGGCTGGCACTGGTCGGAGCACCTGGCGCCGGCGATGCGGGCGGAGTCGTGCCCGGTGCATCACGTCCAGGTGCTCCTCTCCGGGCGCTTCGCGGCGCGAATGGAGGATGGCGAGGAGGTGGTGTTTCAGCCTGGCGACGTGATGGACATCCCGCCCGGGCACGATGCCTGGGTGGTCGGCGACGAGCCGGCGGTGCTGATCGATTTCGCGGGCAACATCGACGCTCTCGGCCTGCCGCGCGAGCACGAGCGGATGGTGACGACCCTGCTCATGACCGACATCGTCGACTCGACCCGTACCGCGCGCCGCCTCGGCGACGCCCCCTGGAAGCAGGTTCTGTCCGATCACAACCGGCTCGTTCGCTCCCAGCTGCTCCGCTTCGGCGGTTCGGAGGTCAACACCACCGGCGACGGTTTCCTCGCCACCTTCCGGAGCGCGGTCGCCGGGCTCCGATGCGCCGCCGCCATCCTCGCCGCCCTGCGCGACACCGGCATCGAGGTGCGCATCGGCGTCCACACCGGGGAGGTCGAGCCCATGGGCAACGACATCGGCGGCGTGGCGGTTCACGCAGCCGCTCGGATCATGGCGCTCGCCGGCCCGTCGGAGGTCTTCGCCTCCGCGATCACCGTCGGCCTCGCCGATGGGAGCGGCCTCGCCTTCGAGAGCCGTGGTGCGAAGGAGGTCAAGGGACTGGATCGGCCGATCGAGGTGTACCGGCTCGCGTGACTCTGCAGCCGCAGCCGGTCAATCAGATCTTCCTCGGCTGATCGACCGCAGGATGAGATAGCCCCCGAGTCCCGCGATGACGGAGGCTCCGAGGATCCCCATCTTGGCCAACGGGAGCGTCGGCCCCTCCCCAAAGGCGAGATCGGCCACGAACAGCGACACGGTGAAACCGATGCCTCCGAGCCAGGCGACGCCGTAGATGTGGCGCCATGTCACCCCGTCCGGCAGGGAGGCAAGGCCGAGGCGGACGACAAGCCACGCAGCAAGGGTGATCCCGATCTGCTTGCCAAGCACCAGGCCGACCAGCACGCCGAGGACGACCGGCTCCCTGATGGTCGCGCCGAGATCGCCGCCGATCCGCACGCCGGCGTTCGACAGCGCGAAGAGTGGCACGATGAGGAAGGCGACCCACGGATGGAGCGCGTGCTCCATGCGCAACATCGGCGCCTGAGCACTCTCGGTCAGATCTTCGAGCTCCCACAGTGCGGCGTGATGCTCGTCATCGGGGTCGTCGCCGACCTGACCGGAGAATTCGGCGAGGAACCCCTTGGCCCGTGCGAGGAAGTCGGCTGGGTCGATCTTCGTGCGTGCCGGGATCGTCATGGCCAGGAGGACACCCGCGATGGTGGCGTGGACGCCCGATTGAAGAACGGCGACCCACAACGCCACGCCGAGCAGGGCATAGACGATCGGCCGGCGCACCCCCAACCGGTTCGCCACCACGAGCGCGGCGAGGACCAGCGCCGCCGCGCCGAGCGCGACCAGCGACAGGTCCGATGAGTAGAAGATTGCGATGACCAGCACCGCGAGCAAGTCATCGACGATGGCGAGGGCGGTGAGGAAGATACGCAGGCCGAGGGGAGCGCGCGATCCCAGGAGCGCCAGCACGCCAAGGGCAAAGGCGATGTCCGTCGCCATCGGCACGCCCCAGCCCCGAGCGGTCGCAGGATCGCCACCGGCGATCACGAGGTACAGGATCGCCGGAAGGATCGCGCCGCCGGCCGCCGCCGCGATCGGCAGTGCCGCGCGCCGGGCCGAAGCCAGCTCGCCGACCAGGACCTCACGTTTGATCTCCAGCCCCACGACCAGGAAGAAGATCGCCATCAGGCCCTCGCTGATCCAGTCGTGGAGGGACTTGGCCAGCTCGAAGTCGCCGGCACCGATGGTCACCGTTGTGCGCCACAAGCTCTCGTACGAGTCTGCGAAGGGCGAGTTGGCCCACAGCAAGGCGATCAGCGCGGCGGCCATCAGCAGGACGCCGCCGGAGGCCTCGCGTGCGGTGAATTCGCGGAACGGGGCTAAGAGCCGATCGACCGGCTGGACAGGCAGGTCGGGCGTCATGGAGCGCCTCTCGGCCTGGCGGCCATCCAGAGTCTTCGGATAGGACGGTTTCGGTCGCGCCTCACCCACCCGGTCCGTCGCTGGCCGCCACCACCAGCGACGTGTGCCCGGTCGGCCTCACGCTCATCGTCTCCGTCGTCGTCATGTCATGGCCAATGGTAGATGACACGGGACCACCATCCCCCAGGGGCGGACCAAACCCCGGCAGGCCGGGAGTGGACGCAACGACGCCGGGCCGTCCATGCCCGATAATGCCCGCTATGCCGCCCATCACCGAGCTGACCCGCATCGAACCGGTCCTCCTCGAGAAGCTCGAGCGTCAGGGCACCTTCACCACGGGCCTCCTGCTGGAGCGCTCCGAGACGGCGACCCGTCGCCAGTACCTCGCCGATCAGCTCGACGCGACGACCAACGACGTGCTCGCGTGGCGAGACGAGGCGCTGATGCTCAACCTCGCGAGCTTCGGGCCGGGCGATCACCAGCTGCTGATCCAGGCCGGCATCGACGGACTGCGCGACATCCTCGACCTGCCCGCTGACGTCTTCCGTGCCCGGATCCTGCAGGCGGCGATCGAGCTACACGAGGAGCCGCCGACCGACGCCACGATCGCCGGCTGGTGGGAACAGGCCCGAACGCTCGAGGACGAGTAGCGGGTTTCACCCGGCGGCATCGGGGCCGGAACGGACTACGATGAACCGGTGCGTACCATCCGCGGCGGGGTCGCCAACACGTTGATCGGCCTCGCGACGGCGCTCGCGATCGTGGCCGTGACCTTGCTCATGTTCCTCAACCCGATCTGGGTCGCCTTCGAGCAGGGTCGTGCCGAGGCGACGGCCTGGAGCGGCTTCACCGAGCCCGAATTGCGGGCTGCGACCGATTCGATCCTCTCTGATCTCGTCTTCGGTCCGCCCGAGTTCGATGTCGCCGTCGCGGGGTTGCCGGTCCTCAATGAGCGTGAACGCGGGCACATGCGGGACGTGCGCGGGCTGTTCATCGGCTTCTTCGCGGTCGCAGCCGCCCTGATCGCTGTCGCGCTCGTTGTCGCTGCCCGTCGCCGCGGGTCGGAGCGCGCCAGGAGCTGGCGGGCCGTGCAAGGCGGTGCACTCGCGCTGATCGCCGCACTCGTCGTGGGCGGCGTCGTGTCGTTCGTCGCATTCGATGCCCTGTTCGAGACATTCCACCGGATCTTCTTCGCCGGTGGCTCGTACACGTTCGATCCGGCCACGGAGCGGCTGGTCCAGCTCTTCCCGTTCCGGTTCTGGCAGGAGACGGCGATCGTGGTCGGGGCGGTCTGCATCGTGGTGGCGGGCATCGTCGCCGCGGTCGCGAGCGTTCGGGCCTCGGCCGCCCGCCACCGTCTCGGTGAGGTGGACGCCGAGATCGCCGACACGACCACGACGTCCCTCAGGGCGTCCGGATCTCCACGATGAACGCATTGCCCATCGCCCGACTGTTCGGCTTCGAGATCCGCGTCCACGTCTCGTGGGCGATCATCCTCGCGGTCATCGGGGTCACGGCCGCGACCCAGGTCGCGGAGATCGCCCCCGAGATCGGCGCGGCGGGCGGGTGGGTCATCGGTGGCGTGGTCGCGGCCTCGTTCCTGCTCTCGGCACTGGCGCACGAGCTTGGGCACGCGCTCGCCGCGCGTCATGTGGGGCTGCCGGGCGGCCCGGTCATCGTGTACTTCTTCGGCGGGGCGGCCACCTCGCGACTCGAGACGACCCGACCTCGGGACGAGGTCCTCGTGGCGCTCGCCGGACCGCTGGTGAGCCTGGCGGCCGGCGCCGGCTTCATGCTGATCGCGTTGCTCGGTGAGCAGATCGCGAGTGGGCCGCTGTACGTCGTCGGGCGCGTCGCCCTGGTCGTCGGCGTGATGAACCTCCTGCTCGGCGGCGTCAATCTGCTCCCGGCGTACCCGCTCGATGGCGGTCGCATCGTCCGCGGGCTTGCCTGGGCCCGCACGGGCGATCCGGCCCGCGCCCTCCGGATCGCGGCCTCCTCCGGGCGCTATCTCGGGATCCTGTTCGCGACCGCCGGGATCGTCGGTATCCTCCTCGTCGATTCGGTCGATGGGCTGATGCTGGCGGTGTGCGGCTGGTTCATCGTCTCGACCGCCGGCGCGGTCGAGCGCAGCGCCGACGTCGACGTGATGCTCGAGGGCATCAGCGTGGCCGACGTCATGGAACACGACGTGTCCGGCGTCCCGCCCGGCCTGACGCTCGACACGTTCGCCGACCAGATCCTCGACGGTTCGTCGCAGTCGTCCGTCCCGGTGGTGCGCGGCTCGGATCTGCTCGGGATGGTCGGGGCGAAGCAAGTCCGGCGCATCCGGCGGGACCGGTGGGCGAACACCCGTGCCGAGGACCTCATGGTGAGCGGCGACGCCCTCCCGAGCGTGGGACCGGATACATCGTTGCGCGATGCCCTGGACCGATTCCATCGCAGCGGGCTCGACGGGCTGCCGGTGCTCGAGGCCGGGGCCCTGACCGGGATCGTGACGCGCCGCGCGGTGGCCAAGGCGCTTGCCGAAGCCGGCCGCGACCGCCTGCGACCTGGAGGCGCCCCAGCCTCGTGATCGCAGACGCGCTGCTCAGCGTCGAGGAGGCCCGGGACGCCGTGTTCGCGGCGATCCCCGGCGCGACGCCGGCCGAGGTGGCCTGGCTCATCGAGGCGCGCGGACGCGTGGTCGCCGCGCCGATCACGAGCCCGATGGCGTTGCCTCCCTGGGACAACTCCGCGATGGACGGCTACGCCATCCAGGCGGCCGATGTCACGGCGGCGACCGAAGACGGGCCGACTCGGCTCGAGGTGATCGGCGAGGTCCGGGCGGGCCAGGCGCCCGACGTGACGGTGCGGCGCGGGACGGCCGTGCGAATCGCCACCGGTGCCCCAGTGCCCCCGGGCGCGGACGCCGTGGTCCCGGTCGAAGGGACCACGCCGCTGGACGCCGCAGGCGAGGCGGCCGGACCGCGGGGCCGCGACGCGACCGGCCCGCTCCCCGCCGCGATCCTGGTCCACGCTGCCCCCCCGGTCGGTGGCTCCATCCGCAGGGCCGGCAGCGATCTCGCGGCCGGGACCCGGATCCTGGACTCGGGCACGGTGCTCACGCCGGCGGCGATCGGCCTGGCCGCGGGTGTCGGGCTCGACCAGCTCCGCGTCCACCGCCGGCCGATCATCGGGATCCTCACCACCGGCGACGAGGTGCGGGCGCCCGGTCGGGAGCTGGGTTCGGCCGGCATCCCGGACGCCAACGGCCCGGGCCTGGTCGCGCTGGTGGAGGCGGCCGGTGGCGATCCGCGCGTGCTCGGCATCGCCAGGGATCAGCTGGACGACGTCAAGTCCCGGATCTGTGCCGGCCTCCTGGAGGGCGCCGATGCGCTCATCGTGTCCGGTGGCGTGTCGGTGGGGCCGTACGACGTGGTCCGGGCCGCGTTCGAGGCCTTCGGCACGGTGGACCTGTGGCGGGTCGCCGTCCAACCGGGGAAGCCGTTCGCGTTCGGGACGGGTCGCGCCCCCGGTGACGATGGGACGGGCGAGGGGGCCGCGACCCTGCTGTTCGGACTGCCCGGCAACCCCGTCTCGACCTTCGTGACGTTCGAGCTGTTCGTGCGGCCCGCCATCCGGCGCCTCGCAGGTCACCGTGACGACGACCTCTTCCGACCGACCGACCGCGCCGTCCTCAATGGCCCCGTGTCAAAGAGCAGCGGCCGGCGCGCGTACGTTCGTGTCACCGTGGAACGTGACGGGAGCGGAACGCCGCGGCGCGACGACCACGGGCGCGTCCTGGCAAGTCTCGCCGGCGGCCGGGGCGGGCAGGGGAGCCACGTCCTGTCGGCGCTCGCGACGGCCGACGCCCTGGCGGTCATCCCGGAGACTGACGACACGCTCCCGGCTGGCGCCAATGTGGAGCTCTGGTGGCTGGACCGCGCCTGACGCACTCCCGCGCGGTGGACGTGGCCGCTATCCTCGGGTCGTGATGGACCCCAAGGCCGGCCGATCGCCCGCCCCACGCTCCGAGCGGCGCCGCCTCACCCACATCGATCGGGGCGGCCGGCCACGCATGGTCGATGTGTCGGCCAAGCCGATCACGGCACGACGGGCCGTCGCCGAGGCGACGGTGTCGATGTCGGCGGAGACCCTCAGCCTCGTTATCGACGGCGGCGGGCCCAAGGGCGACGTCCTCGGCGTGGCGGAGCTCGCGGGCGTCATGGGCGGCAAGAAGACGAGCGACCTCATCCCGCTCTGCCACCCGTTGCCGCTGACCGACCTGCAGGTCTCGATCACGCCGGAGCGGGCCGGCGGGCTGCTGCGGATCCGAGCGGAGGCCGCGACGACCGGCCAGACGGGGGTCGAGATGGAGGCGATGACGGCAGCGTCGGTGGCCGCCCTGACCGTCTACGACATGGTCAAGGGCGCCGAGCGCGGCGTCACGATCAGTTCCGTCAGGCTCATCGCCAAGAGCGGCGGCAAGAGCGGCGACTGGGTGCGCCACGATCCGCCGCGCCAGGACGAGCCGGAGGCACCCGCGTACCAGCCGGGCGCGCGGGGCGCCGGCCGCATCGCGAAGTCGCCGCGCCAGGGAGGCCGGACCGGAGGCAGGAGACCGGGATGAAACGGGCCGTTGTGATCACCGCGAGCGACGGGGTCAGCGAAGGCATCCGCGAGGACACCTCGGGAGTCGGAGTGGGTGAGCGGCTCGAGGCCCTGGGATACACGGTCCAGCGCGCGGTCCTGCCGGATGAGCAGGCGCTGCTCACCGAGATCCTGCGCTCCTCGGCTGAGACGCACGACCTCATCGTCACGACCGGCGGCACGGGACTGACCCCTCGCGACGTGACGCCGCAGGCCACGAAGGCCGCGATCGACTACGAGGTGCCGGGTATGGCCGAGGCCATGCGCGCGGCGGGCCGCCTCAGCACGCCATTCGCCGACCTGTCGCGCAGCGTGGTCGGGGTCATCGGCCGGACGCTCGTGGTCAATCTGCCCGGCAGCCCGCGGGGAGCCATGGAATCGCTGACGGCGATCGAAGACGTGCTCGACCACGCCGTGGAAACGCTGGCGGGCCCGCACGACCACGACGAAGGCCAGGAACCGACCGCGTGACGCTCTTCGAGCCCTTCGCCGACGTTCCGCTCTACCCGCTCGTCTTCCCGCTGTTCTGGGGCGCGGTCGTCTTCTTCTGCCTGGCGATGGCCCGCCACCTTCGGGTCTTCGCCGCGGTCCGCGCCGAAGGCCCGAGCCCATTCGCCGATGTACCGCGCCGCCTCGCGGGGCTGATCCGCTACGCCTTCCTCCAGACCAAGATGTTCAAGGATGCTCAGGCCGGGCTGATGCACGCCGGGATCTTCTGGGGCTTCGTGCTGCTGACGATCGGAACGGCGAACATCGTGACCGGCGGCATCATCGAGGGGATCCTTTCGGTCCCGTTCGACGGGCTCCTCTGGACGCTCGTCAGCGCGATGCAGAACGTGGTCGCCGTCATCGTCCTGCTGTCGATCGGCTGGGCGTTCTTCCGGCGGCTCGTGACGAAGCCACGACGCCTGACGCTCAACCGGGACGCCCTCGTCATCCTCGCGATGATCGGCGGGGTCGTCGCCGCGGAGCTCCTCGCCGAAGTCTTCGAGTTCGCGGCGCACGGAGACGAGCCCGGGGCGTTCGTGGCGGCCGGGCTCGCGGGCCCACTTCGGGCGTCGTTGTCGCCGGAGGCCCTGCAGGCGGGCTTCGCGATCCTGTGGTGGGTGCACATGCTGCTGGTCGTCGTGTTCCTGTGCTACCTGCCCTTCTCGAAGCACCTGCACATCGCCACGGCCTTCCCGAACATCTGGTTTCGCAAGCTCGCGCCGCGCGGCGAGCTGCCCAAGATGGACCTCGAGGACGAGAACGCCACGTTCGGACTCAAGACGCTGCAGGATCTCGGCTGGAAGGACCTGCTCGACGGCTTCACCTGCACGGAATGCGGACGGTGCCAGGAGGCGTGTCCGGCGCATGCCACCGGAAAGCCGCTCAACCCCAAGACCTTCATCATGGGCATCCGCCACATGTCGGTCGACGCGGAGGCGGGGCTCAACCTGATCCCGAACTCGCCGATCGTGCGCGAGACGTACGGGCTCGATGACTCTCAGCCGGCGGCGGCCGCCCTGGCGGAGCCGATCGTGGACACCGCCATCCCGTATGACGCGGTCTGGGACTGCGTCACGTGCGGAGCGTGCGTGGAGGCGTGCCCCGTGCTCATCGAACACGTCGACAAGATCGTCGGCCTGCGCCGAAACCTGGTTCTCGAGGAGTCACGCTTCCCGCAGGAGTTGACATCCGCGTTCCGGGCGATGGAGGGGCAGGGCAACCCGTGGGGCCAGCCGGCGTCCGCGCGGATGGATTGGACACGCGCGCTGCCTTTCGAGGTCCGGACCGTGACGTCCGTGCAGACCGCGGGGGAGCTGGACGGGCTGGAAGTCCTGTACTGGGTCGGTTGTGCCGCCGCCTTCGACCCACGCAACCAGCAGGTCGCCCGGGCGGTTGCCACGTGCTTGCACGCCGCGGGGGTCTCGTTCGCCGTTCTCGGGCAGGAGGAATCGTGCACGGGTGACCCGGCTCGCCGGATGGGCAACGACTACGTCTTCCAGTTGCTGGCGCAGGCCGCCGTCGACACGCTCAATCGCTACCAGATGGGGGAGCGGACGATCGTGACGGCCTGCCCTCACTGCTTCAACACGATCGGCAACGAGTATGGCCAGCTCGGCGGCAAGTTCCGCATCGTCCACCACAGCCAGTACCTGGCCGAGCTCGTGTCGAGCGGTCGGCTGGCGACCGTGCCCGAGGACGCCACCTCCGAGACCGGCGATCACCGGCCGGGCAGCGTGACGGTCCACGACTCGTGCTACCTCGCCCGCTACAACGGCGTCACGATGGCGCCCCGCGACGTGCTCGGGGCGGCCGGCGCCGACATCGTCGAGATGGAGAAGTCGTTCGAGAACACGTTCTGTTGTGGCGCAGGCGGCGGGCGGATGTGGATGGAGGAGACCCGCGGGACCCGGATCAACGCCGAGCGGACCCGCCAGGTGCTCGAGACAGGCGCCTCCACGGTCGCCACGGCCTGCCCGTTCTGCATGGTCATGCTGTCGGACGGGTTGGCAGCGGCAGAGGGCGGCTCCGGGGTCGCGGCCCTCGATGTCAGCGAGGTCCTCGCGGCGCGGCTCGCAAGCGTCCCCCCGGACCGGCGCCTGCCCGTCGTGTAGCGCCTGCCCGTCGTGTAGCCCTGCCCTAGAGCGCCGCCAGGTTCGAGACCCCGCCGGTGAACCCGGCGACCACGGCCAGGACGGTCACAACGGCCGCCAGGCTGAGGCTGGCCCGGCGCGTCGGATGCGCGGCCAGGAGCACCACGATCGAGCCCACAAGCAACACGAGCGCGACCTTGGCGACGATCACCCACGGCATCCCCCAGTCCTCGTAGCCCCGGGCGACGAGCGGGTTGACCTCGGCCGCGACGCCGTGACGATCGACCATCAGCGAGAAGGTGCCGAAGTCGAAGAACTGCGCCGCGAACAGCGCGGCCAATCGAAAGCGCACGACGGCGCCCCGGACTGGACGGATCACATGGCTGGCGCGCCGGCGCATCGACACTCCCGGAGTGCAACGGGCCGGGTTCGCCAGTAGCTCGGCTCGGTCCTCAGGCGGCCATGTTCGATGGACCGAGCGTCAGATGCTGCCCGCTGACGGCATCATGCTACGAGACCCTCAATCACGTCATCACCGGCGGTGCGGTCAGGCAACGCGTTTCGAGCGACGCGACCATGTCCGACCGTCGTTCGCGCAATGGAGCCGCGACGAGCGGCATGCTGCGAGGGCATTGCAGATGCCACGCGATCGCCGGCCCTCGGCCGCTTCGTCGGGCGCCAGCGTTCGGATGGATCCGGCAGGACATGCTCGGGAGGCATGTTATGGCTGGACGTGGGGAGCACCGGCACCGAACCCGCGGTTCTCGCTGACGTAACGTGCCCCGGAGGCACGTTACGCGTGCTTCTGGGCACCATCAGCGCCCGATCGGAGTCCCGTCCGGCCATTGCGTGCTGGCCGTGCAAGTTGTTCCTGGTTCAAGTCGGAGCGGTCGGAACGGCGGGTCGGAACGGCGGGTCGGAGCGGCGGGTCGGAACGGCGTCAAAGCTCGCGCCCGGGCGCGACACCCTCAGTCGGACAGCTGCCGCCTCAGTCGGACAGCTGCCGCCCGCAGCTGGAGCAGGTCCTGTCGCCCACGAGGTTGCCCATCCCGCACGACGGACACCGTTTCATGCCCTCCGTGGCCACGGCGTAGGTGCTCTCCCGCGTGGCCTCCTCGGTCGTGACGCGCTCGCGCCGCAGGATGAGTACCGCGGCGGCGATGCCCAGGGCGGCAACGAGGATCAGGGCCAGGATCTGGGTGGTCTGCTCCAAGGTCAATCTCCCACGGCTGGAGCCGTGCCCCCGTGCCCAGCTCGCCAGCGTCCCGCTAGCCTACGCCCACTTGACGGGACCAGCGCCGGTCCGGTGCGCGGTACGATGCTGCCCGTGACCACCGCGAGCCGCGCCCCCGGGCCGTTCCGCCTCACGGAGGAGCACGAGATGCTCCGCGACGCCGTTCGCGTGCTCGCTGACGAGCGCGTGGCCCCCCGCGCCGCCGACATCGACCGAACGGCCGAGTTCCCCGAGGATCTCCGCCGCCTCCTGGCCGATCACGACATCCTCGCGCTGCCGTTCCCGGAGGAGCACGGTGGCCTCGGCGGGGAGCTGTTGAGCGTATGTCTCGCGGTCGAGCAGCTCAGCCGGGCGTGTGCCACGACGGGCCTGATCCTCGCGGTCCAGGAACTCGGCTCGCTGCCGATCACGCTGGCGGGCACGCCGGAGCAGCAGGCCCGTTGGTTCCCGATGTTGGCGAGCGGCGAGAAACTCATCGCGTTCGCCTTGACCGAGGCCGAGGCGGGCTCGGACGTCGCCGCCGCCCGGACCCGGGCCGTCCGCGACGGTGACGACTACGTGATCGATGGCGCCAAGCGCTTCATCAGCCACGGCTCGGTCGCCGACCTCCTTGTCGTCTTCGCCGTGACCGACCCCAAGGCCGACCGCCGTCGACGCCTGTCCGCCTTCGTCGTGGAGGTCCCGACAGACGGGTTCTCCGTCACCCGCATCGAGCACAAGATGGGCCTGCGTGGCAGCCCGACCGCCGAGCTTGCCTTCGACAAGGTCCGCGTGACCGCGGCGAACCTCCTCGGCGAGGAAGGCGACGGATTCGACATCGCGATGCGCACGCTCGACCGGAGCCGGCCGGGAATCGCCGCGCAGGCGGTCGGCATCGCGCAGGGCGCGCTCGAGGTGGCCACGGCGTACGCCAGGGACCGCAAGCAGTTCGGCCAGCGCATCGGCGACTTCCAGATGATCGGAGCGATGCTGGCCGATATGGACGCCGGCACCGAGGCCGCGCGCCAGCTGCTGTACAAGGCCTGCGTCGAGATCGACGCGGGCGCGGCGGATGCCGGTCGATGGTCGGCCATGTGTAAACTCGTGGCCGGTGACAACGCCATGCGGGTCACGACCGACGCCGTCCAGGTCCTGGGCGGTTATGGCTATATCGATGAGTTCCCCGTCGAGCGGATGATGCGCGACGCGAAGATCACCCAGCTGTACGAGGGGACGCAGCAGATCCAACGCCTGGTCATCGCGCGGGCACTGCTCGGCAAGGGTGACTGACCGCGAGGAGGTCCAACGGCCGTGCGTATCGTCGTTCTCACCAAACCTGTCCCGGACCCGGCGTCTGGTGGCGAGCGCCTCGGCGCCGACGAGCGCCTCGACCGGACCACCAGCCCGACCGTCGTCAACGGCAACGACGAGTACGTCCTCGAGAAGGCGCTCAAGCTGATCGAGGCGGCCGGGGAAGGCGAGGTGATCCTGCTCACGATGGCCCCCGCGACCGCGCCCGAGACGATGCGAAAGGCGCTGGCCATGGGCGCGACCCGTGGCGTCCTGGTGACCGATCCGGCCATCGGTGGCTCGTGCACCGTCGCCACCACGAGGATCCTGGCCGCCGCGCTCAAGACCCTCGAATTCGATCTCGTGCTCGCCGGCGTCGACACATCGGACGGCGGGGCGGGGGTCGTGGCGCCCGGCGTCGCGGCCCTGGCCGGGCTGCCGTACCTGTCCTATGCCGCGACGATCGAACCGGACGCGGCCGCCGGCAAGGTCCGTGTCAATCGCATCACGCCGACCGGGTACGACGTCCTGGAGGCGCCGATGCCGGCTCTCATCAGCGGCACTCAGGCCCTGGGTGAGCCGCGCTACCCGTCGCTCAAGGGGATCATGGCCGCGCGCAACAAGGAGATCACGACGCTCACGCTGGCCGACCTGGGGATCGATCCGGCTACGGTCGGCACGGCCGGGGCGACCACGAAGGTCCTCGACTCGCGCGCACCGGAGCCGCGCGCCGCCACCCGCGTCGTTCGCGAGGAGCCCGACGAAGCGGCCCGCCAGGTCGTGGCCTTGCTGGTCGAGCGGAGGCTCATCTGATGGCCGGCATCTGGGTCCACGGGGAACTCGCCGCCGATGGCTCGCTCGCGAAGCTCTCGACGGAGGTCGCGACCCTGGCGCTCGCGCTGGCGGCGGAGAGCGGCGGCGCCGAGGTCACGGGTGTCGTCATCGGCGCGGATCCCGCGGCGGCGGCCGAGGAGCTCGCCCGCTACGTGCCACGGGTCCTGGCGGTCACCGAGCCGACGACCGCGGAGCACGCCGCCGGCACGATCGTGGCCCAGCGCCTCGCCGCGCTCGTCGAGGAGCACGACCCGGACGTCATCCTGGCCGGGGCCGGTCCCGAGGGCCGCGACCTGGCGGGGGTCTTGTCGGCGCTGACCGGGCGCGGCGTCCTGGCCAATGCGATCGCGCTGCGTGGTTCGCCCGACGGCCCCGTCGCGACGCATAGCGTGTTCGGCGGGAAGCTCATCACTGACAGCGCGCTGACCGGCGGCCGCGGCATCGTCACGATCCGCCCGAACACGGTGACCGCCGAAGCGGCGGC
Source organism: uncultured Anaerolineaceae bacterium (assembly GCA_964522905.1). GTDB lineage: Bacteria > Chloroflexota > Limnocylindria > Limnocylindrales > CSP1-4 > SPCO01. The sequence goes on along the minus strand of CAZFXH010000077.1, from coordinate 282 downwards.
CAGCTCGGGCAGCGTCGAGACGGTGGCCCCGGCCGGGGAGCTGACCCAGCCCTCGGTACCGATCGTCGACCGCATCGAGGCGCAGGGCGCCGCCGCGTCCATCGATGACGCGAGGATCATCGTGGCCGGTGGCCGCGGCGTCGGGAGCCCTGATGGCTTCGGCCTCATCGAGGAGCTCGCTGCCGCCCTGGGCGGCGCGGTGGGCGCCACCAGGGCCGCCGTCGACTCGGGCTGGATCCCGTACAGCCAGCAGATCGGCCAGACCGGCAAGATCGTCAAGCC
>CAZFXH010000076.1:0-3909 GCA_964522905.1 uncultured Anaerolineaceae bacterium | reverse complement strand
GTCCGCCGTGACGATCCACGGGCCGACCGGGCAGAACCCGGGCATCGACTTGCCAAGCATCCACTGGTCCCCGTCCAGGCGCTCGTCACGGGCCGACACGTCGTTGATGCAGGTGTAGCCCAAGACGTGGCGGATCGCCTCCGCGGGCGTGACCCGGAACGCCGGCGTGCCGATGACGATCCCGAGCTCGACCTCGGCATCGACGTCGTCGGTGACGTCGCGGTCCCAGGCGAGCGCGGCGCCATGGCCGGCGACCGAGGCAGCCGCCTTGCCGTAGATGAGCGGGCGATCGGGGCGCGGCGACGCGCCAGGGCCGTCGTAGTTGAGGCCGACCGTATAGATCGCGCCGGGATCCGCGACGGCTGGGCCGAGCGTGACCGCGTCCAGCGCACGACCGGCCTCGGCGGGCTGTGCGTCCAGCCAGGCCTGGAGGCGATCGAGGGCCACGTGACCGCCGGCAGCGATGGCTCGGATGCCGGCGAGCCCGGTCGCCCGCGTGTCGATCAGGACGACCCTGTCGTCGTCGCGCACCACGGCCGCCTGCGGCCGCCCCTCGACGAGGATGGTGGCCAGGCGCACGGCGTCAGGCCCGGACCGTCGGGTCGGCCAGCAGGGGCGCGACGGCGCGACGCATGACGCCGGCCATGCCCGCCACGCCGGTCCAGCGCTCGAACGCGATCGCGGCCTGGGCGATGAGCATCTCCGAGCCGTTCGCCACGCGCAGGCCGCGCGCTCGCGCCGCGTGGAGCAACGCGGTCTCTTGTGGCACGTACACGAGGTCGAAGACCGTCGCCGACGGTGGCAGGAGCTCCACAGGGATCGTCGTCCCCGGGTCGAGCATCCCCACCGTGGTGGCGTTCACCGCGAGGTCGGCCGAGCGCAGGGCGGCCGCGAAGGCCGGGTCGGTCAGGGTCACCGCGGACCGCGAACCCGACCCGACGCCTATGAATCGATCGACGAGCGCGACCGCCGAAACCTCGGTGCGATTCCCGACGGTCACCTGCCGCGCGCCGGCACGGAGGCAGGCGAACACGACGGCGTGGGCTGCTCCGCCCGCCCCGGCGACCACGACCTCGGCGTCGGACAGCGGTCGGCCCATCGCGAGCTCCACGCCCGCCTGGAAACCCGGGGCGTCGGTGTTGAACCCGACGAGCCTGCCCGACCCGGTCCGCGCCACGTTGTTGACCGCTCCGATCGTCGCGGCGTCGCCCTCGACCTCGTCGCACATCCCGGCGACCAGCCGCTTGTACGGGGCCGTCACGCCGAGGCCGAACCAGCCGGGTCCCCGCGCCTCCCGCACGGCAGCCTCCACGTGGCCCTCATCCAGCTCGAGCAGGACGTAGCGTCCGTCGATGCCGGCGGCGTCGAACGCGGCGTCATGCATGACCTGGGAGTGGCGTCGCTTCAGCGGCTTCCCGATCAGGCCGACCCGTCGGGTCATGGGCGGGTCACGAGACCGCGGCCACCGCCGGCCACGGCGGCCGGCGCACCGGCCCAGCCGTCGGCGGAAAGGTCACGTTCGGGATGATCTCGTCCACCCACTGCCGGAGCTGCGCGGGGTCGGGTGTCATCGTGTGCAGGAAGAAGTACTCGACACCGGCATCCACGCGCGCCTGGAGCGAGGTGATGATCTCATCCGGCGTGCCGAACAGGTACACCGTCTCGAGGTACTTCGGCCCGCGCTCGTTGCTCATCACCTTGAGGAAGGCCTCGTGCTGCTCCTCGCGCGCCTTCTCCGGGTCGTTGGTCATGACCAGGTGCAGGAAGTTCTCGTGGGCGACGAGGCAGTCGGACGGGTCACGACCGGCCTCGCGGAATGCCAGCTGGAGCTCCTGCCAGTCGCGGGCGATGTCCGCCGGCGGGGAGGTCGGCCGGGGGATCCAGCCATCGGAGCGGATGGTCCGCTGCTTGACCGACTCCACGAACTTCGGCACGTCCGGCGATTTCGGATCAGCCAGCTGTGAGCCGCCACCGATCCACAGCAGTGGCCGCTGCGACGTGCGCGGCTCGATGAACACGTCATCGATGTCGTAGTACTTGCCGTGGTAGGTGACCCGCTGGCCCTCGAGCAGCGGCAGCATGATGTCGAGCATCTCGTCGGTCCGCTTGCCGCGCTCCGACTTGTGGACGCCGACCGCCTCGTACTCCGACTCGTTCCAGCCCACGCCGGCCCCCAGGATGACGCGGTTGTCCGACAGGAACTGGAGGGTCGCAAGCTCCTTCGCGAGGATGACCGGGTTGCGCAGCGGCATGACCAGGATCGACGTCCCCAGGCGGACGCGCTCCGTCGCCCCGGCCGCAACCGCGAGCGTCGTCAGTGGCTCGAGCCAGTTCACGCTGTAGAACCGCTTCGCCGCCAGGAGGTGGTCGGTGATGAACAGCGAATCGAAACCAAGGTCCTCCACGGTGCGGGCGAAGTCCTTGACGCCGCGGGCGCGCTCCGGTCCGTCCCCATCCCAGATGTATGACGGCACAAAGACGCCGAATCGGCCTACATCAGCCATGAACGAGCCACCTCCGAGTGTTGATGAGCGACCTCATCGGCCGCGATAGTCCGGGTCACGTTTGGCGAGGAACGCGTTGGCGCCCTCGAGCATGTCGTCGGTCGAGAAGATCCGGTCGGACGCGTCTAGCTCGGCGGCCAGGCCGGCATCGATGTCCGTCTCGGTCGCCAGGTCGATCAGGCGTTTGGCCTCGCGGACCGCGAGCGGCCCCCGCAGGGCGATCTCCTCGCCGATGGCGGTTGCGCGAGCCACGGCCTCACCAGCCGGCACGACCTCGTGGACGAGACCGATCCCCTCCGCCTCGGCGGCGGTCAGGACCTTGCCGGTCAGGATCAGGTCCTTCGCCCGTGCCGCCCCGACGACCCGTGGCAGGCGCTGCGTGCCGCCCGCGCCCGGCGTGACCGCGAGGCGGACCTCCGGTAGCCCGAGTCGCGCCCGTTCCGAGGCGACCCGCAGGTCGCAGCACAGTGCCAGCTCCAGGCCACCACCCAGCGCGTTGCCCTCGATCGCGGCGATGGTCGGCATCGGCAGCTCGGCCAGACGCCGCGCGACACCGGACTCCAGCTCGTGGCGCGCCCGTCCGGCTGGGCCCCGCTGGCTCTCGAACTCGCCGACGTGGGAGCCGGCGGAAAAGGCACGCTCGCCGGTCCCGGTCACGACGACGGCCCGGACGTCGCCGGCCGGCGCCGCGGCGAGCGTGTCGAGGGCCGCGCCGAGCGCCTCGAGCAGCTCGCGCGTCACGAGGTTCAGCGGCGGGTTGACGAGCGTCAGCCGCGCGACCCGCCCGACCTGGAGGTCGATGAGCGGGGCGCTCATGTGGCGGTCACGTTGCGCCGCCGAAGTCGGCCGCGAGGCCCATCGGCCCGGTCGCGTAGATCCTCGGGTCCATGGTGCGCAGGTCGTCGGCAACGCGCGGCCGAAAGCCCATCTGGCCCAGGACCTCTCGCTCCACGTCGATGCCCGGCGCGACCTCGATGAGCACGAGGCCGTCGTCCTCAAGGGCGAACACCGCGCGCTCCGTGATGTAGCGGACCTGCTGGCCACGCTCGCGCGCCAGGCGGCCGTTGAACGAGATCTCGCGGACCCGCGGCACGAACTTGCCGAGGCTGCCTTCGCTCGCGATCCGGATGCCTCCGTCGATCTCGACCTCCAGGCCGCGCGCGGTCAGGGTGCCCACGAAGTTGATCTTGCCGGTCCGTGCGCTGATGTTCGGGAAACCGCCTGGCCCGCGGACCCGGCCTTCGAACGCGTGGACGTTCACGTTGCCCTCATGGTCGACCTCCGCGAAGGACAGGCTGGCGACATCGAGCCCGCCGCCGTCGTAGAAATCGAACATGTACGGCTGGTCGATCATGGCCTGGTAGTTGAACCCGGCCCCGCCCTCATTGCCGGCCACCGGCACGCC